>NZ_DS996805.1:258896-267137 GCF_000156235.1 Pseudovibrio sp. JE062 | reverse complement strand
TTGGTCTGTGTACCGAGGTGACGCTCGAACACTTCACCGTAGTTACCAACTGCTTTGATAGCTACGAGAGCGAAGTCGTTACCCAGACCAACGGATGCACCCATTTCGCCGGAAGCACCAAGCAGACGCAGTACTTCTGGGTCTTTGGAGTTCGCAGCCATTTCGTCTGCATTCGCAGCGGTGATGCCTTTTTCTTCAGCAATCTTCAGCGCGTTTAGAACCCAGCGGCCAATGTCTGCCCACTGATCGTCGCCATGACGGACAAGCGGACCGAGTGGCTCTTTGGAGATGATTTCAGGCAGAACGATGTGGTCGTCTGCGTTCTCGAAAGTCGCGCGGGAAGCAGCCAGACCGGAAGCATCGGTGGTGTACACGTCACAAGCATCTGCAAGGTAGTTTGCACGACCTTCAGTGTTTGTCTCGATGGACAGTGGCTCGTAAGACATGCCTTCAGCTGTGAAGTAGTCAGACAGGTTCAGCTCTGTAGTTGTACCGGTCTGGATACAAACGGTTGCACCGTCCAGCTCTTTAGCAGAAGCAACGCCGAGAGACTTCTTCACCATGAAGCCCTGACCGTCGTAGTAGCTCACACCCAGGAAGGTGAACTTCAGGTCAGCGTCACGGGAGAATGTCCAGGTGGTGTTACGGGACAGGATGTCTACCTCACCGGAAGCCAGCGCAGTAAAGCGGGTCTTACCAGTGGTTGGAGAGAACTCAACAGCATCCGCGTCACCCAGAACAGCAGCAGCTACCGCACGGCAGTAGTCAACGTCGAAGCCCTGCCACTTGCCGTTTTCGTCAGTGTAGGAAAAGCCTGCAAGACCAGTAGAAACCGCACAACGCAGTTTGCCGCGCTCTTGCACGTCTTCAAGAGTGCCAGCGGAAGCCGCGGACAAAGAAGTCGCTGCGAACGCTGCACCCAGCGCAACTGGAAGGATCATTTTTTTCATAGAATTGGAGCCTCTTTTTTTGTCCAATTTTAAAATTCATCACCGGAAGTAGCAGGCTGTTCCCTTTCTCCTAGGAAAACATCCGAAACAAACACGTCAGCGCGTGCCCTTAAAGCCCCCCTATTGGCTTCAACCACTCCTCATCAAGCATTCGATGATATTTCTCTAAAAACGTCAAGAGGTTTTTATTAATAAGTTAGTCTACGAGGTGATATTCATCAACGATTGCAAAGTTTCTATGCAAATTATATCTCAAATGCATGCGATTTAACCATTAATCAAAATCGAGAAATATAGTTATGTATACGCATACAAACAAATTAATCCAAACAATACTGAAATAGAGAGGAAATATTACTTAGATTACAAGCGCAATGAAAAAACTAACCTTGAAAACTGAGCGCAAATTCGGAGCAATTTTCTTCAAAAATACGTATTTCACACTAACCTTTACAATCAATATGCACAAATAATACGCAATTTTACGAAAAACCCACGAGGAAGTCTATCTTCCCCATGGGCAAATAGCGTTCAGCAATTTAATTGCATTCTGGTTGCATTTATTGCGGATAAATCGCCTAGAAATTCGGATCCTGGCGTTTTTCCTTGTAGATAAGCCATAGATTTCGGAAATAAATGATCAATCCGAGGCCTTGTCCCGCAATAAAAACAGGATCCTTCTTGACGATAGCGTAAGTCAGAAGCAGCGATCCGCCCCCGATGGAGAAGAACCAAAAGGCCACCGGGACGATGGAACGTCCCACCCGCTCAGAGGCAATCCATTGGATCATAAAGCGCATCATAAACATGAACTGCGCCACGAACCCCCAAAGAACCCAAAAGTCCCACTGGGCTACAAAGACGTCGTAAACCCACTCATAAAGACCAGCCAGCATCAATGTGCCTCCTTCGCTGGAGACTTGTCCGACTCAGTCACCATCACCACTTCAGGAATGACTTTCCGACGACGGCGCAACCACCACACGCCAAAGAGATCCAACACGCCCACCAACGCCCGATCAAAGATCCCATATTTGGAAACACCGTGCTCTCGCTCCCGGTCCACCACATCCACATGAACCACGTCATATCCTTCGCGGATCACAAGAGCTGGCAGGAAACGGTGCCAGCTGTCGAAATATGGGAGCTTTAAGAACACATCGCGGCGAAGCAGCTTCAGACCACACCCACTGTCACGTGTATTGTCTTTCAGAATCGCCCCACGCAGCTTGTTGGCTGCTTTAGATGCATAGCGCTTGAAAACACTGGCCTTGCGACCCAGCCGCTGGCCAGCAGCAAGCCCCACACGCTCACCACCCTTTTCCATCGCGGCAAGCATCTCGCGGTAGTAGATAGGATTGTTCTGCCCGTCCCCATCAATCGTAGCCACATAAGTGCCACGCGCATGAAGCAACCCGGTACGAACAGAACAACTCTGCCCACCAGACCGCTTATGATGGATCACCCGTAAATAGCCGTTTTTCTCCGCATACTGTTGAAGCACATCAAGACTATCATCAGTCGACCCATCATCAACAACGATCGCCTCAAACCGATACTCTTTCAGAGCCTCAGCAATCTCATCCAAAAGCGGAGGAAGATTATCTCTCTCATTCTTCGCAGGGATAACGACGCTTACGTCGATTTTCTGTACAGCAATATCGTCGTTCATTTATTTTTTCCCGTTCGGCCCAGCATCTACCCAAGCTCAACAAGGAAAACCTGAAGAGTACCTAGGATACCTCAGAGCTATGATGCACACCCGCTGCTCGCGTATTACCTGTATTACTAAGCGCACGCAACCACCCGGAGCTGAAGACATTTGTCAGCGTAGGCAACAACTCACCCTGACTTGAATATCTGAACCCCAAGCGTCTACGCGCCATCCATCGAGCACTCAGATACGAAAAGACTCCTCCGACCACAAGTCCAGCAGCCACGTCACTGGGGTAATGTGCACCGACAATAATTCGGCTCACCGCAATCCAACTCCCAACGACAACAATAAACCACCGATATTTGGGCGCTAACAAAGCCAAAGCGACGATCAATGCGCCTGCAGTTGTCGAGTGACCACTTGGAAGACTCGAAAGCTTTGCTTGCCACGCAAATGGCTCAAAAGCTAACGGCCCCATTTCATCAAACAACGATGGCCGGGCACGTCCAATGTTCCATTTAAGAGCAATAGCAAGCAATCCACTCGCTGCTACAACAAAGAACAGAAAGCTTGCGTAGACAGAAAGTGATGACATGATCATTTTTCTACGAAATGAGTTAGCCTGCCAGTCTCGAAAGATCACTGCTAAAATCCATAGGCCTGTCGGGATAAGTACCCAGTCTGACTTGCCCGCATCTGTAACCACATCGAAAACACTATGATAAGCATCAGGCAATCTCCGAGCCCAAATGGGACTGCTATGATCCAGAAAAACCATTGCAACTCCGCACAGCGCGATAAGCAATGCAGCCACATTCTGTGGTTTTAGTATTGATGGCAGATCTGGAATAGCAATATGCTTACGTTTCCGGCGATTGCTTAAGATCACACGAAAAGAGTGAATATGATTTCGCGCGTTGCCACCAGCAACCTGCATTAAAGCGCGCAGCCGATGGAAGCCAGACTGCCTAGTCTGTTCACCTTCCTCACGACTGCCTTCAGTTTCTGTCTGCCGCTCTTCCCACTCAGCATCGACAGCATCACGGTTCAGATCAGCCTGTTGTTCGTTTCTCTGTTTTCCCCGTACAGGGCGCTCTAAAGTGTCTATGGAGCCGTCATCAATCATTGCGCCGCCCCACCCGCAGAAAAAATATGTACCAGCAATGTTTTACCGCCATTGATATTCAGGCCAGATACACTTGATACCTCTGAAGTCTTCATCCCCAACCGAAGAGCTTCTGCATCAAACCGATCCAGCTGCCGTCCTTCCACCAGCACAATTCTGCAAATCCCGGAGGACGTGCCCGTCTCCTGCCCTCCATTTGCCAGAAAACGTGCTGCAGCTTCTGCGCCGAGTAGCTTTGTTTGCGTGCCCTGCAAAAATACGAAGCTGGGCTCATAGAAACCTGCTGTAGCAATCTCTTTCCGCTCACACCCCGGAAGCTGATCAACCGCTTCCACCAGACGGGAGGAAATCCAGATTGTAGACAATGCCGGGCCTGAAAATGCCCAGAAGCCAACGAACATCAGCACTGCGGAAACACTTGCACTCGGCAATGCAGAAACAAGCTTTCCTTCAAACAACTTAGATGTGGCTGATAACGCAGCAATGACAGCCAGCCCACACAGCACAACACCGGGCGGAGACGGCCATAGATCAAGCAGCAAAGGTCCGACAACAACGGCAATCGCGATGCCCAGCGGCACCAGCAAAAACAAAGCAGCAGAAGCAAATCGCCAGCCAACACCGGCACTCGCTGCTCTATCTGTCATCATCACGCCTGCCACCAACAACGCCAGAACAGGCATCATGGGCAAGGTGTAATGAGGCAGCTTTGTTGAAACCAATTCAAACACGACCCACGACGGGATCAGCCAACACAACAAGAATCTATAACAAAATTTATTCAATTCTTGCCTAATCCCCTTGAAAGTCACAAGGAGAAAAGAAGGGATTGGCCAAAAAATAATGAAGCTGATTAACAGATGAGTCAGCGGTGGAGCCCCATGAGACTCCCGTCCGGTCCCCACCTTGCCCCATAGATCTCCACCTAAAGCATCTCTGAAGAAGGCACCGTCAGTCTCAATGTAGATAGCCACCAACCACGGCGAGACCAGTGCAAGGAACAGCAGCAAGCCCATAATCGGCGCCAACCCTCGAAGCCAAAAAACCTTTCGCTGCCAGAGGCATAAAGACAGAACCGTCAACCCGCTAACCATGAGAATGATCGGCCCCTTGATCAGGGTGCCCAGCGCCAGTCCTAACCAGAAAAGCAAAGCCGAAGACCACACGGCTGGTCGTTGCTGAGCAAGCCATATCCGCGCCAACGCACCTTGCGAGAGCATCACACAGGCCAACAGTACTGCGTCCGTTTTCGCTAAATGTGCTTCAATATTTAAGATGAGAGCCAGAGCGACCAGCAACGCCGCGATAAAACTCTCCTGTTCCCTGAAAAAGGCACGTGCTGTCCAGTAACTCAGCAAGACTGCGGCTATCGCCCCAAGAACGGAGGGTACTCGATAAACCCAGATTGGTGCGGTCTCTCCATATCCCAGAAGCTGCGCCACACCCACCTGAGCCCAATAGATGCCTATGGGCTTCTTGTTGCGCGCAAGCTCCTGAAAATGAATGGATACATAATTGCCTGTTTCCATCATTTGCTTGGAGGCCTGCGCAAATCGGGGCTCATCACGATCCAGAGGCGGAACAGACGTCAGACCTGGCAGATAAAGGCATAAACACACAACCAGCAAAACAAAGGGTGCCAGCCAGTCACGCCCAACAACGCGAAGCCACCATGTTGTTGGCTCGGACGGCCCAGCTTCGTTCCCATCCATGGGTACTGCAAGATTCATTTGCGCAGACATAACCGCCCTGCTGCCCTCCACGCTCTCGGGAAAAACGGAGCTAAGAGCAAATTGCTCCCCCGAAACAATAAGCAGCACATCATCTGGAACCCATTCCCCAAAACTCCTCACTCAATACTTGCACCATCCAAATGCTTGGACTGTACCGTTGGTTTGGAAGCTGAAGGTCACCTGAAACGCAGGCTCTCAGCCTCTTCGAATTGGCCGAGACCAAATGAAACTGGGAATTACGTGGATTAATCCTGGGCAGTACAGTTTCGGCCCAAATTCCGCCCTAAAATAAAATCGACTAATCGGGCATTTCGGGAAAAGCGCGTGACATTGGAATTTAAGGGAACTGCAGCCCTGCTGTTGGCTGCAATGCTGTCTGGCTGTGCAAGTCTGGGCATTGATAGTGCAGAAGACGTTGAGCTGCAGCACATCGCAATCAACAAGCAGGAAGCTCTGCGCCAGACAAACGCTTGGCGCGCCAAACACGCCCTACCCCCAATCAAGCTAGATCCGCATCTCACGGAAGTTTCGCAGGACATGGCTGACCACATCGCCAGTCTGGATTCACTGAAGACACGGCGCCATTCCTCCTCCAGCCTGCTCAGCCGTACCCTGACCAACGGCTACAAATCCTATGCAGGAGCTGAGAACCTTGGCGCTGGCTACGCCAACATTTCTGCGGCAATGACCGGATGGAAGACCTCCCCGGACCACAACAAGAACCTGCTCAACAAGCACGTCACCCACATGGGCATTGCCCGCACCAACAGGACAGACGGCACCTACAGGAACTTCTGGGTGATGACACTGGCTGCTCCTCAGAAACCCGTCACGGCGACAGGCTTTACAACAGTCTCACTACCGTTCCCTGTTCAATAGAGACCCGCAAACAGGAACTGCGCGGGGGATTTTTCTCCGCCCTTCCTTTACGCAAGTGCTGTTAGCACCCATATTCAGATCTCTACCGCCTATTCCTGCACGAGGCATCCTTCCCGCAGGCATTTGCGACCATTTATGAATGACAGCTGTTTGGCTCTTTCTGCATTTCAGGAAGAGTAAAACGCTTTTACGTTTCATCGGAGATTGAATATGAGCGAGACCGCAAAGGTTCTTCTGCAAGATTGGAAAACCCCGTTTGGACTTCCGCCGTTCTCACAGATCAAGCCGGAAGACTTTGAGGGTGCTTTTGAAGAAGCCTTTAAGGCAGGCGAAGACCACATCAATCGCATTGCTCAAAATCCTGAAGAACCGACATTTGAAAACACCATTGCAGCTCTGGAGCTGGCAGAAGAAGCCCTAGAGCAAGTCGCAAGCGTGTTCTTTAACCTCTCCTCGGCTGATACCAACGAAACTCTGCAACAAGTTGAGCGCAGCGTTTCTCCTAAACTGGCAGCTTATAACACCAAAAAACTCCTCAATCCGGCCCTCTTTAAGCGCGTCGAAACTCTGATGGCGAAGAAAGACGCACTCAGCCTGACACCTGAGCAGGACCGTGTGCTGGAGCGTTACTATTCCATCTTCCACCGCGCTGGTGCTGGCCTTGATGAGACCGGTAAGTCCCGCATTGCGGAGATTAATGAACGCCTCGCCACGCTGGGCACCAGCTTTGCGCAGAACGTTCTGGCAGACGAAGCCTCCTACAAGCTGGTTCTGGAGAATGAAAGCGATCTGGAAGGCCTGCCAGAGTTTCTCGTCAAAGCCGCCAGTGCTGCAGCTGAAGAGCGCGGTGAGCCGGGCAAGTACGCCATCACCCTCTCCCGTTCCTCCATTGAGCCATTCCTGCAATTCTCCAAACGCCGTGACCTGCGCGAAGAAGCCTTCAACGCATGGGCAAAGCGCGGTGACAACGCTGGCGAGACCAACAACTCAGCTATCGTGCGCGAAACCGTGCAGCTGCGGAATGAAAAGGCCAAGCTCCTGGGCTTTGAAAGCTTTGCGGCCTTCAAGCTTGATGATGTGATGGCCAAGACCACCGGCGCAGTCGACGACTTGCTGACCAACGTCTGGGGCCCGGCCAAAGCACGCGCACTGGAAGAAGCAGCAGACCTTCAGGACATGGCACAGTCCGAAGGCGACAACATCGAAATCGCTCCATGGGACTGGCGCTACTACTCTGAGAAAGTACGCAGCGCAAAACATGATCTGGATGAAGCGGAAATCAAACCGTACTTCCAGTTGGATCAGATGATCGATGCGGCTTTCTACACCGCAACCCGCCTGTTTGGTCTCACCTTTAAGGAACTGCAGGGACAGGATGTTTATCATCCCGATGTGCGTGTCTTTGAAGTCTTTGATAAAAACGGCGGCCATCTCGGCATCTTTATCGGCGACTACTTTGCCCGTGCCTCCAAGCGTTCCGGCGCATGGATGAGTGCATTCCGTTCTCAGCAGAAGCTGAAAGACGACATCCGTCCGATCATCGTCAACGTGATGAATTTCTCAAAAGCACCGGAAGGCGAACAAACCCTTCTGACCTTTGACGATGCACGCACGCTGTTCCACGAGTTTGGTCATGGCCTCCACGGCCTCATGTCCAACGTCACCCACCCGCTTGTGTCTGGCACCAGCGTGGCCCGCGACTTTGTAGAACTGCCATCCCAGCTCTTCGAACACTGGCTTGACCAGCCGGAGATCCTGAAGAAGTACGCCCGCCACTATCAGACTGGCGAAGTCATTCCGGAAGAGCTTCTGGAACGCCTGCTGGCAGCAGCAAACTTCAATCAGGGCTTTGCAACTGTCGAATATCTGGCAACTGCGATTGTTGACATGGCGATC
>NZ_DS996805.1:239447-258633 GCF_000156235.1 Pseudovibrio sp. JE062 | reverse complement strand
GGACTGGTCAACTAGGCATCAGCTAGGAAATTCAGAGACTAAGAAGGGCGGACCAGTCGGTTCGCCCTTTGCTATGACAGCTATAGGATCAGCCAACTAGCCTTTCATCATCCTGTTCAGGCCAGTCAGGAACACAAACAACCATCCCAAAATCATCAGCATCCCACCTGTTGGTGCTGCAAAATCAAACAGCTTCTCACCAACAAATAAGCGCTGGGCAAGATCACCACAGAACAGGCCAACCCCGGCAAACAGCAGCAGCATAGCAAAGGCGATACCTTTGGAACTGGTAATACCATGTGCAACACCCAGCCCGACAAAGGCCGCTGCATGCATCATGGTGATTTGGGAGATAATGCCCAGATACTGATTATCTATTGTATGAGAGCTGGCAGCTGAGCTCAGGATCGCAATGACACCGCAAAAACCACCAAGCGCCAATCCAAGTCCAAGACCTTGTCCGAGTTTGGTGCGAGGCTGCTCCGCAGGCACCGCTTCACTTGCACTCTCCGGCATGGCTGCTCCTTAATGTCCTATTCCAAATCACATACTGCGCGAAACACTTACACGCATCAACTGCATATAGGATAACCATCAAAAATTGCAAAACCTTCAGTAGCGCAACACGATGTTTAAAGAGTTCATGGGGTCACCCAAGTTCACAGGACAGCACTGCAACCTCCTTACGGCGAGGCAACACAATGAGCACCGCATGGTCTGCCATGCAGCGTTGAGCCAGAATTCCCAAAGATTGGGATAAACAAGGCAACAGGCAATGCCTGCGCATATGGTAATTTAGTGAGTCTTCAGCATCGGCTGTCGCCTTGCCTGGGCGTTTTTGCAGGAGGCTAAGGCTAGGGTCCAAAAGACACTTGGAAGACCTGAAGCGATTGGAAAGCCTCAGCTCTCAGTGCTGGCGCCCTCTGGTCTGGCCGGACATCCGCTATCCCTCAACACTGTCGGTGAAAGGGGAACCTCCACGAACCCGCTGGATGATACGTTACCTCACCCAGTAGCCCCGCCCGGCTCACACCAGCCTGAGGGACGTTCCCACAAGCTGCCCGTTCGCATGAACCTGCAACTCAGTATGAAGACATTTTCAGAAAGGGGGATAAGTTTTCTGTAGGAAGACGATTACACAGCCTGATCCCAGATACCTACCACAGCTCACGACTTAATTTAATAGTCCTCAAAAGTCCCTTCTGCGATACGGTTCTTCAAACAGCAAACGGGCGGGTAACGCAGGAAACTTTGACAATCTCAAATCTGGCTGATGTTCCTAAGTTTTTGGAAGCAGCAGCCAAGGGCATGTGGCAGGAATGGTGGGAGGAGGAAGGCCACCCGATTGAAGACGTTTATGACGAACTGCAAAAGAGTCTTAGTCCGGAAGCTTTGCCCACAACACTGATTGCCCATCAAGGTGATGAGTTCCTCGGCATGGTCATGCTCGTGCAATCAGATATGAGCAAACGCCCTCAATATACGCCGTGGCTGGCCTCACTGTGGATCTCACCTGATCACCGACGAAAAGGTATCGGCACGCGGCTAACAAAAGAGCTGGAAACACTGGCCACTCAACAAGAGTACCCTCACCTCTACCTCTTCGCAAAACTAAGCCTTCGCAGCTTTTAGGAAGGATTGGGCTGGCAGTGCATTGAAGCCGATGTCAGCGGAGTAGATATCTTTCGCAAAGACTTACGATAAAGTGGGAGGCCGCTTCATGAGCACCTTGTGCAGCCCCGGTCCATAACCGTTCTCTTCAACACGCTCAGCAATAAATCCCATTTTCTCGTAGAAGGGCTGTGTGTGCTGAGAGGTATCAATATGGATCGCCTGATCCGGATAGTCTTCCGCAATGCATTCCAGCCGATATTGAACCAGAGCCTTGCCAATGCCCTGACCATGCAAGTCACGGCGCACCATCCCCCAGGAAAGCCCCACTCCTTTTGCTCCGCGGAAGTAGCCGCCAGACCCAACAATCTGCCCCGCTTTCACGGCAACGAAATAAGGATCACCCAGCCTCTTCAGGTCCTGAGCAAACTCATCCAGCTCCTCAGGCATAAAGAAGCGAGGCACATTGCTCAGAAAAACCTCCCTGCATGCAGCAAAATCAGCCTGCTCGTACCTGCGAATGTCCATCAATCAGCTTTCATAGATCCTCAAGAGTAAACCGCATCACAGGCAGCGTGCGCCCAACCGGAAGCGATGGTTTGGTGCCAATCTCTTCAGCGCCCATGCGCTCATAGAACCCCTTTGCGTTTGGGTCCGAGACGATCGTAAGTTCAGGAAGCATTTGCTCGCGCAGCCAGTTCTGGATGAAAGTAAACATGAGACGGCCTGCACCTCGGCCCATCAGCCTCGGAGAAACCCAGAAGTCTTCAAGCTCACAGCTCTGGTCATCTTCTACCGAGATGGAGAAAACACCAGCAACGCTGCCCTTCTCTTCCAGAACCCAGAAATGACGACTTGCCAGCACCTCCTCATCCACCAACAGATCAGGTAGCCACGCAGACATCATCTCCTCCGAGTAACCCCAGTGGCGCTTTGCGGAGAGGATGACCTCATTCATCTCAGAAAGATGCTGCGGTGTTGCTGCGATGATATTCAAAGACTTCCCCCTCTCACGATGCAGGATCAATCCTCATCACGCCCCCAACGACTAGGCGCCAAACTGGCCTTTGGATGGGTCTGCAACATCAATGATGCGTAAGGACGGTTTCGCCTGTCCCTGCCATGTATCAACACTCAAACTTCCGGCAATATGTAAGGGCTTGCCGCGCGATTGTAAGAGCGCTTTGCCGTGTGGCTGGTCTTCCGCCTTAAAGGCGATTGCCTTCAGGTTGGTGCCGTCATTGCCACCAAGCGTCACACTCACATGCCCTTGTCCAACAACTTTGGAGAACTTGATCGGCACCGATGGCAAAGCAAAAACAGGTTCTGCATGAGATGCCCCGTACGGCCCTGCCTGTTCCAGCATATCAAGCAGGCTCAGATTTGCCCCAGCAGGTGTCAGCACACCATCAATGGTCAGCTCATGATCAGCGGAGGCTTGCTCCACATCCTCACCAAGCTGCTCAGTCAAAAAGCTTCAAACTCACGCACTTTGTCTTTTTGGATGGTCAGGCCAGCAGCCATCGCATGGCCACCACCTTTCACGAGTAAGCCAGCCTCAACAGCAGCCCGCACCGCAGAGCCCAGATCAACACCCATGATCGAGCGACCAGAACCAGTGCCAACACCCTGCTCATTAAACGCCATAGCAAACGCTGGACGGCGATAACGCTCTTTCAGGCGGGACGCAATGAGACCCACAACACCCGGATGCCAACCATCAGCACCGGTCAGCAGAACAGCAGGAGGAACAGCGCCTTCCATCTTCTGGAACGCCTGGCCTTCGCCCTCTTCTAACATGACCGCTTCCATCGCCTGCCGCTCTTGATTGAGCCGCTCCAGCGTGGCAGCAATACGCTCCCCTTCTGCTCGGTCATCAGAAGACAGCAGCTTCATACCAAGCGCAGAATCGCCAATACGGCCACCAGCGTTAATGCGCGGTCCGAGCATATAGCCCAGATGATACGGTGTCGGCTTGCCACTCAAACGCGAAATGTCAGCAAGGCAGGAAAGGCCGATGTTCTCACGCCGCGCCATCACTTTAAGCCCTTGCACGACATAGGCGCGGTTCAGGCCCTTCAGCGGCACCACATCACAGACGGTGCCAAGCGCCACAAGATCCAGCAGGTCCATGAGACGCGGCTCAGCCCGTTGGGCAAAGGCCCCACGGCGGCGCAGCTCACGATTAAGCCCGACCAGAAACAGGAAGGTCACACCGACAGCAGCCAGATACCCCTGCCCGGACAAATCATCCTGACGATTGGCATTCACCAACGCATGAACTTCCGGAAAGTTCTCATCCACCTGGTGGTGATCCAGAACCACCACTTCCAGCCCAAGGCGCTTGGCTTCTTCAAATGCCTCAAATGAGGTCGATCCACAGTCCACGGTAATCAGCAGCCGCGCACCACCTGCATGCAGCTGGTTGATAGCTGTCGGGTTCGGTCCGTAACCATCAATGATACGGTCCGGAATGTAGACATCCGGCTCCACACCCAGCTGCATCAGATAGCGCTTCAGCAGCGCGGAAGAAGTGGCCCCATCCACGTCATAGTCACCAAAGACGGCGATCTTCACCCCAGCCTGTAAAGCATCAGCAACGCGTGCGCAGGCTTTGTCCATATCCACCAGTTTGGATGGGTCAGGCATCAGGTCTTTAATGGAAGGGTTTAGGAAACCGGAGGCGTCCTCCAGTGGAACACTGCGCCCGGCAAGCACACGTCCCACCACTTCAGGCAGTTCCGTTCTCTGTGCAATGGCAAGCGCCTGTGAAAGCCCCTGATCATCCAGCCGCTCACGCCACACACGTGCGCTCAAGGACTTTTTGACACCAAGAACGACACGTCGCTCAGCACTGGTTGCATCCAATGTCATAACCATAGAAAGAAACTGCCCGATATCTCATAGAAATGCAAAAGCGGACGAGTGTTTGTTACACCCGCCCGCTTTCATCAATTAGCTCGGTGAAAGACCGAAATCAATCCAGATGGAACTTTTCCAACTGCGTATGCTTCGCTTCAATGAAACGAACCGTACCGGTCGTGGAGCGCATCACAACAGTGTGGGTGGTGATATTATCACGGCCCAGCTTCACACCCTTTAGGAAGTTACCAGTGGTCACACCGGTCGCAGCAAACAGAACGTCTCCGCCAGCCATTTCTTCCATGGTGTATTTGCGATTGATATCGTCAATACCCATACGGCCTGCGCGTTCAACCTGCTCTTCGCGGGTGATCACAAGACGGCCCTGCATCTGACCACCGATACAGCGCAGAGCTGCAGCAGCCAGAACACCTTCAGGTGCACCACCAATACCAACATAAAGATCGATACCGGTCTCTTCAGGATCAGTGGTGTAGATGATGCCAGCAACGTCACCATCACCAATCAGGTAGATGGAAGCACCGGTTGCGCGAATGTCGTCAATCAGCTTGGCATGACGCGGACGGTCCAGCACACAGACAGTCACGTCTTTAACGTCACAGCCTTTTGCTTTGGCAACAGCTGCAAGGTTTTCCTGAATTGGACGGTCCAGATCGATGGTACCTTCAGGATATCCCGGACCGATCGCGATCTTGTCCATGTAGCTGTCCGGCGCGTTCAGCAGGCCACCTTCCGGTGCCAGCGCAATAACAGCGATGGAGTTTGGCATGTTCTTCGCGCAGATCGTGGTACCTTCCAGCGGATCCAGTGCGATATCAACCTTTGGCCCGTCTTTGGTGCCGACCTTTTCGCCAATGTAGAGCATCGGCGCTTCATCACGTTCCCCTTCACCAATCACGACGGTTCCGTCGATTGGCAGCTGGTTCAGTTCGCGGCGCATTGCGTCCACAGCAGCCTGGTCAGCTGCCTTTTCATCGCCCCGTCCACGAAGCCGCGCTGCAGATACAGCAGCACGTTCCGTAACACGTGCAAGTTCCAGTGTCAGAATACGGTCAAGAACGTCAGTTGCGTCCTGATGACTATCCGCCATTTAAACCTCTCGGGTGTCCTGTTTTCACGTTAAACGTGAGGAAGTTTTATTTCAGGTTCTCTATTCGTAACATCTGTGGCTTACCAGAGGTTACATTTTCAGCAGCAATTGCATCCAGAGCTTCGCGCACAGCCAGCTCAGTGGTCTCGTGCGTGATAAGGATAACACTTCGCGGTGCTGCAGGATCGCTTACACCATCCTTATCATTTCTGGAATGCGGTCCACGTTGGACAATAGACTCAAGTGAGATGCCTTTGTCCGCCATACAGCGCGCAATTGTGGCAAAAGTACCGGCAACATCCAAAACAGCCAGACGGATGTAATAACCACCTTCATGCGCTCGCATACGCGCTGGAACATATGTCTCCAGTGTTGTCGCAGACTGACTAAACACTGGCATGGAAACATTGCGGGCAATGTCGACAATATCAGAGATCACGGAGGACGCTGTCGCATCACCGCCAGCACCCGGTCCAACCAGCACCACTTCGCCAACCGCATCACCATCAACAGCAACGGCGTTCAGCACGCCATCAATGCGGGCGATCGCAGAAGATTTTGGCACCATGGTCGGGTGAACACGCTGCTCAATGCCCGTATCCGTGCGCTGAGCAACACCCAGCAGCTTGATGCGGTAACCAAGCTCGTCCGCCGCACGAATGTCAGCTGTGGTGATGGAGGTAATCCCCTCCACATAGATCGCATCTGCATTCACTTCACAGCCAAATGCAAGACTGGTGAGCAGAGCAAGCTTGTGAGCTGTATCAAACCCTTCGATGTCAAAGGTCGGATCAGCTTCTGCATAACCGAGACGCTGTGCATCAGCTAAACATTCTGCAAACGACAGCCCTTCACGCTCCATACGGGTGAGGATGTAGTTGCAGGTGCCGTTCATGATGCCGTAAACGCGGGACACATCATTGCCCGCAAGGCTCTCACGCATGGTCTTGATGATTGGAATACCGCCGGCAGCAGCAGCCTCATAGTTCAGGCTCACGCCCTTGTCTTCTGCAAGACGGGAGAGCACAACAGCATGCTTGGCAAGCAATGCTTTGTTGGCTGTGACAACATGCTTACCGGTTTCCAAAGCGGTGCGAACACTCACTTCAGCCGGTCCATCCTCGCCGCCAATAAGCTCCACAAAAACGTCAATCCCGTCGAACTTGGCAAGTTCAACGGGATCTTCAAACCAGGTCAATCCATCCAGATTAACACCACGATCTTTAGAGCGGCTGCGAGCACTCACAGCCACTACTTTGATAGGTCGGCCACATCGATTGGCAAGAACGTTCGCCTTAGCCTCGAGGATACGCACCAACGAAGCACCGACGGTTCCAAGACCAGCAACGCCAACTTTCAAAATATCAGTCATAAATACCCAGTATCTGTAGGTGGGCGGGCGCCTAAGCGCCCGATTTACTCAATTCCTTGGAATTGCTACCCGCGTCTTCAAAAAACTTTCGAATGCCACGTGCGGCCTGGCGGATACGCTGTTCGTTCTCAACCAGTCCGATACGTACAAAACCTTCACCGTGCTCACCAAAGCCGATTCCCGGAGCAACCGCCACATCTGCCTTTTCAATAAGCAGCTTGGAGAACTCCAAAGACCCTAGATGCTTGAACTGGTCTGGAATTGGAGCCCAGGCAAACATGGATGCTTCCGGAGCAGGAATATCCCAACCGGCGCGTCCAAAAGAGTCGATCAGCACATCACGGCGCTTCTTGTAGATCTCGCGCGTTTCACGAATGCAGTCGTCTGATCCGTTCAGCGCGGTCGCAGCAGCCACCTGAATTGGCGTAAACGCACCGTAATCCAGATAGGACTTCACACGAGCAAGAGCTGCAATCAGACGTTCATTACCAACTGCAAAGCCCATGCGCCACCCCGGCATGGAGAAGGTTTTGGACAAAGAGGTAAACTCAACAGCAATATCCTCTGCCCCTTCCACCTGAAGGATGCTTGGCGGAGGCACATCACCGAAGTAGATCTCAGAGTACGCCAGATCAGAAAGCACGTAGATCTCATGCTTACGCGCAAACGCCACCACATCGCGATAGAAGTCCAGATCAGCAACACTTGCTGTCGGGTTTGCAGGGAAGCAGAGAATAATTGCAATCGGCTTAGGAATGGAGTGAACCACTGCCCGCTCCAGCGCTTCAAAAAGCTCTGGTCCCGGAGTTGCCGGGATGGAACGCAGCGAACCACCTGCCATCAGGAAGCCGAAGGCATGAATTGGATAGGACGGATTAGGGACAAGCACTACATCGCCCGGCGCGGTAATCGCCTGGGCCATATTGGCAAACCCTTCCTTGGAACCCAGTGTCGCAACAACCTGCGTGTCCGGGTTCAGCTTTACACCAAAGCGACGCTCATAATAGCCAGCCTGTGCCTTACGCAGTCCCGGAATCCCTTTGGATGCGGAATAGCGATGTGTGCGCGGATTCTGCACAGTCTCCACCAGCTTATCGACAATATGCTTCGGAGTAGGCAAATCAGGGTTGCCCATACCCATGTCGATAATATCGGCGCCTGCCGCTCGCGCTTTGGCTTTCAGACGATTGACCTGTTCAAAGACATATGGCGGGAGCCGGCGTGTCTTGTGAAAGTCGTCCATGACGCGAGCCTCACTTTCTTCAGTATTTAGCGTTTCAAGCTATATTTTGATTTCCATTCAAAACCGGCCACGAGTCATTAAGACCAAGTTTCCACGGCCTTTTAGCAGGTGCGAACATTTTTCGCATCATTCATGAGGCATAAACCCGACATTTTTTTAAAGTTTTCAAAGAAGACTGGAAACTTTAAATCCAACAAAAAAGCCGCAGGATTCTGCGGCTTATGGTCGGACATGCGATTTCAACTTGAGAATTTAGACGGCTTTTCGCACAAAATGCACAACTAAAGGTGCATTCGCTAACCCCGCGAGAATGCGAAAGATTATTGCGTCTGCGCAGCCTGAGATTGTTGCGCTTGCTCACCAGCAATCTGTTTCAGCTGGTCGGCGCTGCTCTCAAAGGTGTTGCCAATGCCAGCTCTGCGCTTACTTTCAGAGGAAATTGCAAGCAGATTGGCTTCGGAAGCAGCCCGCTGTTCCGGCGAAAGCAGATCGCTGGAAACTTCAGGTGGAAGTTCAGCAATACCAGTCTGCTTGGTACCGTTGCCCTTCTCAATCGCTTCATACACCGTCAAAGATTCGCCAAATGCACAACCTCCAACAAAACCTGCCAGCACGACTGCGCTGCAAACTCGTTGAAACTTAAGCAACATCTGGAACCTCGCGTTTGATCCGTCTACTACACAACAGCAGAGCACTTAACTTTAATTAAAATGCACTTAGCAGTTGCGTCATCCGTAGTCCACATATATTACCCTGTTAACAACACATAGTTTATTACTCTAGGGCACTTCTTATTTACTGAATACAGAACACGATATACTCAAATCATAACCGATAAATATTAAGAAGAAATATCTCAAGAAATCAGAGTATTCCAAGTTTTCCTCAAGAGTTAAACATCTCCATAAAACTTAAGAATAACCCAAAACTTCTCACAGTTCCGTAAGATCACTTTACTTGCTAAATACCTACTAAGAATCCGCCTAAGGACTAAGACGGGCCACACTGATTTTCACGTGCCTGTCAAATTTCTTAGGGATATACTCATTATGCCGTTTTTGTAGGTTAAGAGACCGCCGATAACGCATGAGTGTATGCGGCATGTTTTTGAGTGCGGATAGCGGACACTGAATGTGGTTGGGTCTGGCGAGTATCTACCAGACACCTGATACGAGGACTGAGCAGGCAAATGACCGGTGAAGACACCAATCCAATGTTGCAGTACATCCTCAACAATCCTGAGGAATTTGCCAAAAACCTCTCTGAAATAGCCGAGAACGGCGGCAAGGCTCTGGCAGCCTATCTGGAACCCCGCGAAAAAGGCGAGGCAGCAACCGGAGGCACCGAAGAGCTCAACGCAGTGGTCAAGACCCTCGCCGAGGTCGGAAACTACTGGATGAAAGACCCTTCCCGCGCCATTGAAGCTCAGACGAAGCTCTGGTCCGGCTACATGAACATCTGGAATTCCACACTCAAGCGCATGGCAGGCGAAGACAGTGAGCCCATTGTTGCTCCATCCAATGCCGACAAGCGTTTTAAAGACAGCCAGTGGGACGACAACAACTTCTTCGATTTCATCAAACAGATGTACCTTCAAACCAGCAACTGGGCCGAGGAGCTGGTGGAAGGCGCTGAAGATCTGGACGACCACACCCGCCACAAGGCTGGCTTTTATGTGAAGCAGATCTCCAACGCTATGTCGCCCTCCAACTTCATCCTGACGAATCCGGAGTTGCTACGCGAAACCATGTCCTCAAACGGCAGCAACCTCGTAAAAGGCATGAAGCTGCTGGCAGAAGACATAAAAGCTGGCCATGGTGACCTGCGTATTCGCCAGACTGATCCGGACAAGTTCGAAGTTGGCGTCAACGTTGCCGTGACACCAGGTAAGATCGTCGAGCAAAACGACGTTTGCCAGCTGATCCAGTACACCCCAACCACTGAGACGGTTCTGAAGCGGCCACTGCTGATCGTTCCGCCATGGATCAACAAGTACTACATCCTTGATCTCAATCAGGAAAAGTCATTCATCAGATGGGCAGTTGATCAGGGCCACACGGTCTTCGTCATTTCATGGATCAACCCGGATGAGAAGCAGGCGCAAAAAAGCTTCGAGCACTATATGCGCGATGGCATCCTGAACTCACTGGAACGCATTCGCAAAACCACCCAGCAGTCTACGGTCAATGCCATTGGCTACTGCGTTGGCGGCACACTGCTCGCCGCTACCCTCGCCTATCTGGCAAGAATAGGCGAAGAAGACCGTATCTCCTCCGCAACCTTCCTCACCACGCAAGTAGACTTTACCCATGCGGGTGACCTGAAGGTTTTTGTAGACGAAGAGCAGATCGAAATTCTCGAGCATCGCATGGGTCAGAAGGGCTATCTGGATGGCTCTAAGATGGCGACTGCCTTCAACATGCTGCGCTCCAACGACCTGATCTGGCCCTATGTGGTCAACAACTACCTGCGCGGCAAAGATCCATTCCCGTTTGACCTGCTCTACTGGAATGCTGACAGCACCCGCATGCCGGCAGCCAACCACTCTTATTATCTGCGCAACTGCTATCACAAGAACGCACTTGCCGAAGGTGAGATGGAACTGGCCGGGGAAAAACTGGATCTGAGTGAAATTCAGATTCCAATCTATAATCTGGCAACAAAAGAAGACCACATTGCTCCCGCAAAATCCGTCTTCAAAGGCTGCGGCTGTTTTGGTGGATCTGTTGAGTATGTACTGAGTGGCTCAGGCCACATCGCTGGCGTCGTCAACCCGCCATCCAAAGAGAAGTACCAGTACTGGACTGGCAACAAACCGGAAGGCTCTCTGGATGATTGGATGCAGAACGCATCTGAAACAGCGGGATCATGGTGGCCACACTGGCAAAAATGGATTACATCTCAGGATGATAATCGGGTAAAAGCACGCAAGCCGGGCGCACGCCGTACAAAAATATTGGAAGACGCACCAGGCAGTTATGTTAAGGTGCGCATATAACGAGAACACGCAGTGAGTCTGTCTGAAGCCACGCTGTTCTCATGGAATAAATGGAGGACAACGTGGCAGGCGATCCTAAGCTTTCGCAGATGCAACCGCAGAAAATCGGCGGATGGGATCCTAGACACGTTCGTCACCTGAACACCCAAAGTGCTGCACTAACACGCCTGAACAAGCCAAAGAGCCTGCTTGTTCGCGCCCTTGTCCTGCCTGCATTACTCGCACCGCTCTGGTATCAGCCCACCCTTGGCTGGTTCTGGGCAGTTGCATTGTCTATTGCAGCAGTGGCGTGGGTCTGGATCATTCCACCTTTTGGCAAAAAGAACGTCGGCGCACAAACCTGGACGCAAAAAGCTATTCTGGGTGAACGCATGTGGCTCAACCGCATGTTCGTTCCAATCCCAGCGCCCTATCACCAGAAAGCCCTCGCTCTCCTGGTCGTCGGCCTGATTGCAGTTGGTCTGGCCATCTGGGCAGCAGCAACCAACAACCTGCCCCTCATGCTCACAGGCGGTATCATCGCTTATCTCGCCAAGTTCGCCTCACTCTTTGTGATGGTGAAAATCTTCGAGCACATGAAGAACGCCCACCCGCTCTACAAAAGCTGGCGCAACGTACCAGTCAACGACAACAGCCTGAAAGCGAAAGCCGGCTGAACCAGCTAAATCAGCAAAGGTTCATCGGCATCTTCCGCGGCCTCAGCCGCTAGCGCAACCCGTTCATCATGCCCCACTCGAACGAACCAATAGTCGATACCTGAAAGCTCCGGCTGCACCACTTCATATCCGCATGCAGACAGAAACTTGATCAACGCATCTTGCTGCACAGATCTGTGATTATGTTCAATGCAGAGAAAATCAAACGTCCGGCGCGAGAAGTCTATTCCCTTCAGAACGTCCAGCTCGCTCCCTTCTGTGTCAATGGAAATGAATGGGATATGATCCGGAACACCATGCGCGATCAAGACATCCTCAGTCCGCGCGATCGGCACCTCAATCTCACGACCCGGCTTATCGCCTACCTGCACGACTGAGGCCATTCCCGAGTACTCTGGCGTATCAGCACAAAAGAACTTCAATGCCCCTCCTCCGGAACTCCAGGCGGCTCGCTTATCCAGATAAGCATCACGCGCAGCACCAATACGCTCCCAGCAATCCGGATTAGGCTCTACCAGCAGACCAGACCACCCAAGCGCCTTCTCAAACAGAAAGCTGTTGGAGAGATGCGTTCCATCCCCAACCCCAATTTCAACAAAGTAGCCCGGCTGCTGCTCATACTGCGGAAATAGCTTGAGAAAATGAAGTTCCTGAAAACGCTGAGCACGGCTGTGAAGGAAATACTGCTCAGCCAAACGAGCAAGCTGCGGAACATGCAGCCCCAACTGCAGAACCTCTCCAAGCCGCCGCATATTGGAAAAGTCTTTGTGTTCCTTGAGATAAAGAACCCTGAGACCCATCAGATTATTTTTGTCCAGCCACAAAGCCAGACGAGCAAGTGTCCCGCTTCGTTTATGCGGCGCCAATGCCATCAAAAATGCCGAGAGAAACTTTCGCAACCACTGGACCACCGCAGAACTCCGCCGCTGTTTTCATCCAACGTGGCAGCTAACACCGCCCGCAACAACTCCGCAATCTCAGTAGCCGCAAAGCATAGGCCAAATACAAAAAGGGCCGCCAAATGGCAGCCCTTTCCGTAAAACTGTTTCCAGTATCGCGTATTAGCGCTTGGAGAACTGGAAGGAACGACGAGCTTTACGCTTACCGTACTTCTTACGCTCAACAACACGGCTATCGCGAGTAAGGAAGCCTTCTTTCTTAAGCACAGCGCGCAGCTCTGGCTCATAGAAAGTCAGTGCTTTGGAGATGCCGTGACGAACAGCACCAGCCTGACCGGAAAGACCACCACCAGCAACGGTAACGTTGATGTCGTACTGACCATCACGCTCGGTGAGCATGATTGGCTGACGCAGGATCAGCTGAAGTACTGGACGAGCGAAGTACTCGTTGTACTCTTTGCCGTTTACAACGATTTTGCCGGTGCCTGGCTTGATCCATACACGTGCGATAGCGTCTTTACGCTTACCGGTTGCGTATGCACGGCCTTGTGCGTCGAGCTTCTGAACATGTACAGGAGCTTCGTTCTCAGCAGGGGCGATTGCGCCGCCCAGTTCCTCAAGGGACTGTAGCTCAGACATAATTAACCCCTCTTCGCATTTTTAGGATTCATGGCTTTAACGTCTACCACTTCTGGAGACTGGCCATCATGCGGATGCTCTGCAGAAGCATAAACACGCAGGTTACGCAGCTGCGCACGGGAAAGAGGACCACCTGGCATCATGCGCTGAACAGCTTTTTCCAGAACGCGCTCTGGGAAACGGCCTTCGATCAGCTGACGTGCAGTGCGCTCTTTGATACCGCCAGGGTAACCAGTGTGCCAGTAGTACTTCTTGCTCTGGTATTTTTTACCAGTCAGTACAACTTTATCAGCGTTGATGATGATTACGTTGTCACCATCGTCGATGTGCGGGGTGTAGGTCGGCTTGTGCTTGCCGCGCAGACGGTTTGCGATGAATGCTGCCAGACGGCCAACAACAACGCCTTCTGCGTCGATCAAGATCCACTTCTTGTCGACCTCAGCCACTTTAGTGGAATGAGTCTTCATAAGATCTACCGTAGTTTTGACGGTTAAAATTCTTGGGAGAAATGCGTTCAGGCCCGAAAGAGCAGCTAAACGTGATAGCTCCGTGTAGGAACGGGTAGATACGCGAGGTTGCGCACCGCGTCAAGAGCAAAAAATTACGCACTCAAGCAAATTAATCAATAAAATCAATAAGATATAAAATAGGTATTATAATACCACATTTTTTCCGCATGAATCTGAAGATTCTTAAGCTCAGGAAACTCCGGCAGCACGCGCAGCCGTCAAAATAAGGTCGTCCACCTGCAGCTCATAGAAGACCCAGTTGGCACTATAGCAGCTGACATAATAGCCAACGCCAGCAAGGGCCACACGATATTCGCGCAAATTGATCGGAGTGAAGTGGGTGGGGTAAAAGAACCGCCACCGGCTGCGGGTCAAACGGGTCGTCAGCGTCGCATTCGCCAGAAGCAGGTTGAAAAACACCAAGCTCACAAAAACGATCGGATCACCAATAAACGAGGTGTCCTGATAGAACACGGTCTCCCGGAACTCGGCAAACACCCGTGGCTCGCTGGCCACGTACAGATCGAAGAAGGCTGGCACAGCCAGTATCAGAAGGATGTTCAGTGCAAGAAAGCCGATATAGCCGATCGTGGCGATTAAGGAACCGAACCGCAGCGGCACCAAAAGGAAATCAAAAATGAAACCGAAAAACGCACGATAAAACACCAGCCCGCTCCCACTCATGCCGTCTCTCTCAGGTCTCCCCTCCTTCAAAAAACGGCCTTTGGCTTTAGTCCCTGAATTTTAAGTGGCTTTTTGCTTTTGGATCAACCAACAATTCAACTTTCAGGCAAATTTAATTCAAAAAATTCAATAAGCTGAGAGTTTTAGGCACTTCAACGCAGTGCACTTTTATGGAGCATATGCCCCCTGCATTGGATAACATGGGAAGAACACATTTCCATGCGGTAATCATCGAATCGATTACTCAATCCAAGATTGTTTTTTCAAACAAGTGTTTTCCTGAATATGCGCCTCTCTCTATTTTCCTTCATGGCGGCCTTAAGCGCCACTTCTGCCTTTGCCCAAACACCTCCACTTCAGATCATTATCGAAGCAGATAAGACCCACCCTGAAGCTGCAACGGCAACAATCACGCTCCCGGTGGAGCAAGAAATCACACTGCAAGCACCGCGCACGCAGTCTCAACCAAGCAATACCAACGCACTGCAACTCATGTGCGATGAAGTTGAAGTCCTTGAGCCGTACGGTCGAGCGCTTTCATGCAAGGAATTGCAATGGAACGTCACCTTTCAAAATCCGCGTGAGACCCCACTGGCTGTAGCAAACCAGCAAAACCTCTATTCCCCTCAAGGATGGTGGAGCATCACGGAATGGGATGACATTCCTCGCCTCGAAACCGCTTCAACAGTCGAAGTGTGCGGCAAAGTCCAAGGGGATGACACCACACTTAAATGCGCAGCTCTCCCAACAGCACATGAACCACCACTCATCCTCTCTTGGGGTGATGATGCAAAGACTTTAAGAACCAATCAAACCACACTAACGCTCTACAAAGATGATCCGGCAGAAGCTCTAAAAGCCGACAACCTCCCCGCTCTTCAAAAACAACTTGAGTATCTAAAAGGCATCCTTGGCTCTTCGACGTTACCAGAACAGAACATTGATCTGGTGTGGGTGGCTATCGACAAGAAACTGGGACAAATCGCTGGTGCAGCTGGCAAACAGGCATTTCTGGCCAACTTCGCTACAAGCGAGGGAACAGCATCTCCAGAGGACATAGCCAAGCTTCATTGGGTTTCCGCCCATGAACTGTTCCATTTGCTGGCGAACACCCCATATCCGCTCTGGATCTCAGAGAGCCTTGCCCAGTACTACGGCTACAAATCACTCAAAGTGGCTGGCATCCACTCTGAAAGCCCAATGGATCAATGGCAGGTTTTCAAAGAGCGTTTTCCGCATGCCGCAACAGGCCTGTATGAAGCACATCAGAAAGTCACAGGCGACAACGATCCAAGCTACTACCCTCTGTTTTACGTCAAAGGAGCCGCGTTCTGGCAAGCAGTTGATGAAGAGCTTCAGAAGCACGGAGCATCATTAGATCAGCTCATGACAACATTTGAGGAGCTGCAGCAGCTCTCTCACGAGTTACCTCAGTCCCTGCTCAACGCGCTAAAACAGTCCATTTCAGAAGAACGCCTTCAGGAACTACAACAGCAGTTCCTTCTCTAAAAACGACCGGAAACGTGATGATAGAAGACAAACTCAATTTTCTGCCGTTAGATACTATCCGGCACCGGAAAGATGGTGAACCATGCGCAGTTATTAAAAGCGGCAATCTCACTGACCTGGCCCTGACAAAGTGCGGGCTAACCACAATTCCCAGCGAAGTCTTCACACACAAGGCGCTGGAAAGCCTTTATCTCGGCAAGAATGCTCTCTCAGACGTGCCTGCCGAAATCTCACGACTCTCCAGCCTCAAAGAACTCTACATCTACGGCTGCAAACTCCACCGATTACCTGACACACTCACTCAGTTGAGCCAACTCCAGATTCTGGACCTTAGTCACCAACCACTCGAATGCTTACCATCCACCATCGGCGCTCTGAAGCAGCTGCGTGTGCTTTACGCCAGCAACACAAACATGACAGAGCTTCCAAACAGCATCGGAGAACTGGCCGCACTGGAGTATTTGGGTTGTACAGACAACAACATCCCACAGCTTCCAGAAAGCATTGGTCAGTTAAAGAGCCTTAAAGAACTCCGTCTCTATGGCAACGGCTTGAAGGATCTTCCGCAGACATTCAGCACGCTCTCAGGTTTACGAGAGGCCTACCTGCGCAACAACGCGCTCACCAAACTGCCGCCTAACATGAGTGAGCTGCAGCAGCTGGAAATTCTGGATTTACGTAACAATCAGATCAATCAATTGCCAGAAGACACCGGAGGCCTCACCAACCTCTACCAGCTAGATCTGCGAGCAAATCCGTTAGAAGAGCTGCCAGCATCGATGAAAAACCTGACAAACTTGCGCAAGCTGGATCTACGCTGGACACGCCTGACACAAGAGCCAGACTGGTTCAGTGATCTGCGTGCTCAAGGCACACTGATCTATCTTTAGCCCCTTAAAAACAAAGATAGCGATGCCTCTCACCTATCTTATCATAGGGAATGCATCGCTATCTCATCATCATCCTGTCCGTTCTGCTGGTTGGCATCTGGAACGCACAAGCGCAGGAAAGCAAGTTTCGCAAACGGCCCCGCGGCCTGTTCAAACAACCGGATTGCTACTGCACCAACCGCGGCAAACGCATAGAACTCGGCGACTTCTCCTGCCTGTACGTCGATGGCACATCCTACCTCGCCCAATGCCAAATGGCCCTCAACAACCCTATGTGGCGCAAAATACAGGACGGCTGCCCAACAACACGGCTGGAGACCAAGCAGCAGACCTCTACGAGCCCGCAAAAGTCAGATAACGATTAACGAACTGGCAGAAAATGAGGGATCGTTGTCATTGTGCCAACACGCACCTCGTTTATAGTAAGTGTCATGCAAAAGACACCGACAACCACCTCCCATGTCTCAGGAACGCACAATACATCTAAGCTCGTTCTAATGGTGGTCTTTGACGGCGCCATTGCTACAGATATCGCAGGACCATTAGATATCTTTGCATCTGCCTCACTTATGAAAAACGAGCAACCTCCCACCTACCAAGTTGAAATCGTTTCACTACGTGGAGGCCTTGTAACCACCTGGCCCACAAACATTCAGATGATGAGTAAGGCATTCAGTGAGTTTGAGAACAGAGCAATCGATACGCTTCTGATAGCTGGTGGTGCGCACAAGTCTTCAGTCATCGGAAATCAGCCGCTCATTGACAGTATCCGGAAGGCAGCTCAAAGAGCCCGACGTGTTGCATCAATCTGCACCGGAACCTTCGCTTTAGCTCAGGCAGGATTACTTGATGAAAGATCCGCAACCACACACTGGAACTGGGCCGAACAGCTTCAGGAGCGCTACCCGAAGATAAAGGTGCAGCCTGACGCGATTTATAAGAAGGACGGTAAGCTCTATAGCTCCGCTGGCATGACCGCAGGCATCGACCTTGCGCTCGCGCTGACTGAGGAAGATCTCGGGCGGGAAACTGCACTCAAAGTAGCGCAGTACTCTGTCATGTTCTTAAAACGCCCGGGCGGGCAATCGCAGTTCAGCTCTGTTTTGTCCTACCAGAAAAGTGATGATGCGCGCATGATTGCACTTCAGGAATGGATACTTGCCAATCTGCAACAAAATCTCTCAGTCGATCGCATGGCAGAGTTCTTGAACATGGCACCCAGAACGTTCGCCCGTTTTTTCAAGCAACATGTAGGCACTTCACCCGCCAAGTATGTTGAAGAGATGCGCCTGAACACGGCGCGCCAATACATAGAGAACCCACAAACATCAATAAATGAAGTTGTCAGGCGATGTGGCTTTGAAAATGGCGAGAAAATGCGCCGCAGCTTCATACGCAATCTAGGCATCAGCCCACAGGATTACCGCAACAGATTCTGTAGCAGCCAACTCTAAAACACCAACAACAAATGCATTGATGCAACCCGGAGCCTCTCCGGGAATGGATCATTGCGCCCTGATCACTAAACAAGCAGAGAGGAACCCTCATGAAAAAGCTAAAAACAGGTCTCTTCCTTTATCCAGGCATGACCATGCTGGATGCCTACGGGCCCCTTCAACTCCTGGCTTTTGTACGAGGTTTAGAGACCTTTACGTTTGCTGAAAGCAGCACCCCACTGCCCTGCGACGCAGGCATCCAGCTTATGCCTGATTATGGTTTTGAGGACCGTCCGGAAATCGATATTCTACTTGTTCCCGGCGCTGGAAATCCACTTGAGCAGATGCAAAATTCGCGCGTACTGGAGCAACTGCGCCGTGCCGGCGAAAGCGCACAATATGTCACCTCTGTCTGCTCAGGAGCTCTGATACTGGCAGAAGCAGGTTTGCTGAATGGATACGAAGCAGCAACCCATTGGGCCTATCGGGAAACCCTGGAAAAACTGGCGGATGTTACAGTCGTCAACAAACGCGTTTCAGTTGACAGAAATCGTATCACTGGTGGAGGCGTGACTGCAGGAATAGATTTTGCCCTATCTCTCACGGCAGAACTGTTCGGGCCTGAAGAAGCACAACTTCTGCAGTTGATGTTTGAGTACCATCCCGAACCACCTTTCAACTCCGGTTCACCAGAAACCGCCAGCGCTGAAGCTGTAAAGATCGCCAGACAAGAGATCGCTTCTATTGCACCCGATCTGATGCAGTAC
>NZ_DS996805.1:181088-239130 GCF_000156235.1 Pseudovibrio sp. JE062 | reverse complement strand
GCCGGAAACAGTCCCACCCGGTCGCAGATGAACATCCCCTGCCTTCAGCCTGACAATGGCTTTTCCCGGTAGAATTTCGTCGATGAAATATGCGCGCCCCAGCGCATGCATCTGCGGGAATGCCTTGTCCAGAAATTCCGTCAATTCTGCCGGACTAAACTTAACAGCAGGCGCCGCCACCTCACTGGTCATGAAGTCCCTCCTCCTCATGCAAACCGACATACTGATATATGAGATTGCGATTTACCAGCTGAACAAAAGTTCTAAACCGTTGCGCTAGGCTCAAGTTTTGTTCACTCTGTGATTTAACACTTAATCAAGGCCAGATAGCCTGCTAAAGGCATCTCAACGACTATTTTAAGCACGATGGAGATCCACCATGTCTGACGCAGACACCGCAAAAGATCAGAGCGAAGCAGAGCGTCCAATGCTCGGCAAACTGCTGCACAATGGTGTTCAGCGTATCGTCATGCAGCGCCCGGAGCGCATGAACGCTCTGTCCATGGCCATGATGAAAGAGCTTTGCGCCGCCTTGGATGAAGCCGCAGCCAACCCGGAAGTTCGCGTTGTCCTGCTAGGTGCAGAAGGCAAGGTGTTCTGCGCAGGCCACGACCTGAAAGAACTCACCGCAGCTCGCGCGGAAGCCGACGGTGGCAAAGCTTTCTACCAGCAGACATTCGACCAGTGTGCTGAACTGATGCAGAAGATTGTGAACCTGCCAAAGCCAGTCATTGCTGTCGTCACGGGCGTTGCCACTGCAGCTGGCTGCCAGCTCGTCGCCTCCTGCGACCTTGCTCTGGCACTCGACACAGCAACCTTCTGCACACCTGGCGTCAACATCGGCCTCTTCTGCTCCACACCAATGGTTGCCCTCACCCGCAACATTGGCCGCAAGCAGGCCATGGAAATGCTGCTAACCGGTGAAAGCATCGATGCTTCCACTGCAAAAGAGTACGGCCTGATCAACCGCGTGGTGCAGGCAGACTATCTGGAAGTTGTGGTGCAGAAATATGCTGAAGTCATCGGCTCCAAATCTGCCCTGACAGTCAAAACCGGTAAGGAAGCCTTCTACAAGCAGGCAGATATGCCACTGGCAGAAGCTTATGCTTACACCTCCAAGGTCATGGCAGAAAACATGCTGGCCAATGACGCAGAAGAAGGCATCAGCGCATTCCTGCAAAAGCGCACTCCGGAATGGAAAGATAGCTGATCAGTCAGTAAGGAGCAGCAAGCATGGCAGCCGGGTATTCGAAAAGATCACTAGCTCAAAAACTTGGTCTGAAACCCGGCATGCACTGTTGGTGGCACAACATGCCGCAGAGCGTTTCCGATGAAATTACCGCAGGAGTTGACGATCTGGTCCTCCTACCCACTCTGGAAACCGGCGTAAGCACTGCCCATATCTTTGTAACAGGTCAAAGCGAACTGTCAGATCTGCTGGGTAAGCTGCGCATGAAACTGGATGCAGACGGCATGATCTGGGTGTCGTGGCCGAAGAAAGCATCCAAAGTCCCCTCTGAGGTGACAGAAGATACAGTAAGAGAAATTTGCTTGCCTATGGGGCTGGTGGATATCAAGGTCTGCGCCGTTGATGCAGTCTGGTCCGGTCTCAAACTTGTCATTCGCAAGGAGCTGCGTGCCGCGCATCGGCAAAGGCAGCAGGCAGCCACAGAAATTGCAGAGAGTTGATAAGAATATGAACCACGATCACTATTCCGACGATTACATTCAGAACATTCTGGAAAGCACCAAGACAATCGCGTTGGTCGGCGCCAGCAACAAGCCGGAACGTGCCAGCTTCCGCGTGCTGGGCTACCTACTGGAGCAAGGCTACACCGTCTATCCAATCAACCCAGGACAGGCTGGCACCGAAATCGCAGGCGCAAAAGTCTACGCATCCCTGAGCGAGCTACCAGAGGCCGTAGACATGATCGATGTCTTCCGCAACTCAGAAGCCGCAGGCGGCGTCATCGATGAAGCTATCGCACTGCCAACACCTCCCAAAGCCATCTGGCTTCAACTGGGCGTAAGAAACGACGACGCAGCTGCACGGGCAGAGGAAAAGGGAATCAAAGTGGTTATGGACCGCTGCCCAAAGATCGAAATCCCGCGCCTGGCATCTGTTGCAACCAGCTAAACACGTATTCTCATGCGCTCTCGGCTCCTGACATCTGAGAGCGCACTTCACTTCTTAGAATGATTTTCCAATCCCTCACCACTAAAGCAAACAGAATTTCAAGCATCAAATAGCCGTCATATTGCTTGAGCTTTCTGCAAGAGTGAAGCGCGCTCATCTTTCCCTTCTGCGCTTGCCAACCTGCGGTTGCCCCCTCATAGTTCCTAGCGGGAAATTATATAAATTTCAGCAGAGAATGACGCGCCTGTTCCAAGGGTTTGCACGCCATGCACCTTGCGCAGCACCGCTCCATCCTGCAAGCGCATTGAAAGGACTGCCTCATGAGCGAGAACACCCCAGGCTTTGATACCCTTGCAATTCACGCAGGCGCGAAACCAGACCCAACCACAGGCGCACGCGCAACACCAATCTACCAAACCACCTCATTTGTGTTTGATGATGTAGACCACGCAGCTTCCCTGTTCGGTCTTCAGGCGTTTGGCAACATCTACACCCGCATCACCAACCCAACCACAGCAGTGCTTGAAGAGCGCGTCGCAACGCTGGAGGGCGGCACAGCAGCTCTGGCAGTAGCATCCGGTCATGCGGCACAGCTCCTCACCTTCCACGCACTCATGACCCCGGGCTGCAACATCGTTGCCTCCAAGCGCATGTATGGCGGCACCATCAACCAGCTCAACCATTCCTTCAAGAGCTTTGGCTGGGATGTGAAGTGGGCGGAAGGTCTGGATGGGCAGAGCTTTGCAGATCAGATCGACGAAAACACCCGCGCTGTGTTCATTGAAAGTGTTGCCAACCCGGGCGGCGTGGTCATGGACATTGAGGGCATCTCAGCCGTTGCCAAAGAAGCTGGCGTCCCGCTGATCGTCGACAACACCATGGCAACACCATACCTCTGCCAGCCAATCAAACACGGCGCAGACATCGTGCTCCACTCCCTGACCAAGTTCATGGGTGGTCATGGTAACTCCATGGGCGGTGCGATTGTTGATGCAGGCACATTCGACTGGGCAGCCTCCGGCAAATATCCAATGCTGACTGAGCCGCGCCCTGAATACAACGACATGCGCCTCTTCGAGACCTTCGGTAGCATCGCCTTCGCAATCTGCTGCCGCGTCCTAGGCCTGCGCGATCTTGGCCCTGCAATCTCACCGCAGAACGCATTCATGCTGATCACCGGCATCGAAACGCTGGCCCTGCGCATGCAAAAGCATTCTGACAACGCACTGAAGGTCGCTGAGTTCCTACAAGGCCATCCAGCCGTCAGCTGGGTCTCCTACGCTGGCCTCGCAAACGATCCATTCTATCAGGCACATCAGAAGTACTGCCCAAAGGGCGCAGGCGCTGTCTTCACCTTTGGCCTGAAAGGTGGATACGAAGCAGGCGTCGAGCTGGTGAAAAGTCTGGAACTGTTCTCTCACCTTGCCAACATCGGCGACACCCGCTCACTCGTCATCCACCCGGCTTCAACCACCCACCGCCAGCTTTCTGACGAACAGAAGACAGCAGCAGGGGCTGGTCCAGACGTGGTGCGCGTCTCCATCGGCATTGAAGATGCTGCAGACATCATCGCAGATCTGAAACAAGCACTTGAGAACGCATAATCCTCAAATAAGTCAAAGACTTGAGATTGGAAAATGAATCAATCTCCAAGCTTTAGCTCAAAAAACAAGAAAGGCGCCCTAGGAGGCGCCTTTTTCGATTCTACATCAATCACTTATTCCAGAAACCGGAATCACTATCTGAGCGCAGCTTCCTTTTCCCGGCGCAGCAGGCAAACCTGCTCAACAGCCAGTGCAAGAACAATCAGCGCCATGGCCTGATGTGCCAATGCGCGATCCATTGGAACCATTCCGAGCAGAGTCACGACACCGAGGAAAACCTGAATGATAATCGCCACCATCAACCAGCTGGCATTCTGCTTCAACGCAGCATCCCGGTTCCCTCGCATCAGATAAAAACTCTGCAGGAACACAGCCACAACCAACAGGTAGGCAATCATGCGATGCTGGAACTGCACCATCATCACATTCTCAAAGAAGTTGATCCACCAAGGAGACATGATGAACAGACCGGACGGGATAATCTGCCCATCCATCAGCGGCCATGTGTTGAAGGTCAGGCCCGCATTCAGGCCAGCAACCAACGCCCCAAGGAACAGCTGGAAGAGCACCAGAGCAACCAGACCATACGACCCCATCAGCCCATCACCAAACACATCCCAGCCGTCGCGTTTCAACTCAGGGCGACGCTTGAGAACGCCAGCAAGGTAATAGAGGTAGGCGAACAGAATACACGCTACACTCAAATGCACGGCAAGACGGTACTGGCTCACATCAATGCGGTTCACCAGCCCTGAAGCCACCATCCACCACCCAATTGCACCTTGCAAACCGCCCAGCAGAAACGCGATCACAAGCCGTGGTTTCAACCAGGAACTGACCTGTCCGCGTGCCCAGAACCACACCAATGGGATGAAGAAGAACAGACCGATCACGCGGCCTAGCAGGCGATGCCCCCACTCCCACCAGAAAATGCCTTTGAACTCATCAAGCGTCATCCCCTCATTGAGAACTTTATACTGAGGGATCTGCTTATACTTCTCAAACTCCTCTTCCCACTCAGCTGCATTCAGCGGCGGAATAGCACCGTGAATTGGTTTCCATTCAGTGATGGAAAGGCCGGAATCCGTCAGGCGGGTCGCCCCACCAACAACAACCATGGCCAAAATCAAAAAGCAGATGAACAGCAACCACACACGAATTTGCCTGCGGTTGGATAGGTCTTGAGCGGAAAGATCTGAAGTGTAGAACGGAGTAGACATGACACCTATTCGAAGAGCTTGTTTGCCCCTATATATGTCAGATCCGCAGCTAAATCAGGAAAAATACGCAGATCCTCACAGCAGTCTAGACAAATTACCTAGAATTTTCAGGCGAAAGCAGGTCGCTCAATAGCGCAGCGCTGTCATAGGCTTAGAGGCTCACCAGTAGGATCAGATCAGCAAGACCTGCAAATTATCAGCAAGATCCTCTTGAAAAATATATGCATTTTGAACTATGGCTTGCGCGGAAAAGAAGAGCCCAATGCAATGAGGCTTTCAAGGAGAACTATATGGCTTCGCCAGTGCGCCGCTTCATCGGTATGATTTTTCTGGTCACGTTTGTGGTCGTCTATGTCTTCGTCGCCATGGTGATTGGCGATCTGACAATGGCAGACAAACACTGGTCCCTTAAGCTGATCTTCTTTGCAATCGCTGGTCTGATCTGGGTTATCCCGGCAGGCATGATCATCAGCTGGACCTATAAGAAGCGCTAGGTTTTCTAGCGCTCGTTACCTCTGCAGCCAGGACCGGGCGCGTTTCACCGCGTGATAGGCCGCAAAGGCTGCCCCGGTCAGGTACACATCAACCATCCTCTGGTTTTGATGCAATCCATTTAGCGAGACCCGCGGCAAATGATAGGGCCGCTCAAGGTTTTTCGCAGAGAGCGTTCCAGGCTGCGTTGTAACAGCCGCCGCAAACCCAAGCTCCTCCGCCACAGCTTCACACCGTCGGTCAACCGCCTCAGCAAATCCATAAGGGTACGCCAACATAGTCGGCCTCTTGCCAAGCCGCGCAACCATTTCCTGCTGCCCGGCCTGTATATGCTGCCGGATCTCTGCCTCAGTTGAAAGCCGCGCCAACATCGGATGGGTATCGGTATGAGCACCTAGGCTCACCAGAGGGTCCTCAGCGAGTTCTTTCAGCTCCTCAAAGGAAAGAATAAGTTCCTGACACAGCGCTCGCCAGTCATGACCGTATCGCTCTGCAGCTTCCCGAACAACCTCTCTTTGAGCGGTCTCAGGCACTTCACTGATCAGCATGCAGCGTGAAGCTTCAAAAGCAGTTTCCTTCAACTCAAGTGACGAGCAATCATAATTGAACTGCCGCTCACCATATCGCAGAGAAACACTCGTATTCTCGGCAATGAGTTGCTCCAGAATGATCCACCAAAGCTCGGAGTTATGGTTGCTGTATTCGCTGCTGATGAAGATCGTGAAAGGGACGCCCAACTCCTTCAGAATTGGGTAAGCCACGTCACGATTGTCTTTGTAGCCATCATCAAACGTCAGAACAGCAAACCTGGAGGCAGACTTCTCGCCAGCTCGAAGCCGCTCAAGCGCAACATCCAATGATACAAATTCGTATCCAGAAGCTCGCACCTGCTCAACAGTATCTCGAAGAAACTCCGGCGTGACCTCCAAGAGTTTGTTGGGCTGAAAAGCTCGATCTGACGCGGGCAGCACGCGGTGCAGCGTAAAAATAACACCATCGCCAGCGGTCACCCCTTTAAAAAAACGAGCGGGACCACGACTGCTAAAAAGATAACTCGCGCAACTAATAAATAAATGTTTGAAGGATTTCCGCACGGAGACCCCCTAGTTCCCAACCGAAATTGTATCAAATTGTAACTGGGAATTATTTACGATTAATTTCAATTTGGGTTGCTCTACATAGTTAGATTTGAGATTCATTAAGAGCTTGGAACTAATAATTCCTTGTATTTTATTTAGGGCATTCTCAATGGCACTTCCTCAATCCACCGAAAAAAGCGAGAGCACATCATGCGCTGATCGCAAGACCACGCTGGATTTGGGCCAACTCTCCTTTCAGATTTACACCGGCAACGACCTGCAGCAAGTGCGAGCAGACTGGCTGGCATTGGAAGCAGAAGCCCAAGGAAGCGCCTATCACGCCTACGAATGGTGCAAAAGCTGGGCGCAACACGTGGCTGCTTCCGAAAAAGCCACAGCATTGATTGTTGCTGGATACATCGACGAGAAACTCCACGTCCTTCTCCCCCTCGCCCTTCACCAGTGTCATCTGGCGAAAACGGCAAGATGGCTTGGCGAGGAGATTTTCAACCAGAACACAGGGTATTGGTCAAAGGAGTTGCTGGCCGCACCACAAGCCCACTTCCTCCGCCCTCGCCTGTTTGCTGCACTGAAGGCATGGGGAGTTGATCTCATCCACTTGGGCAACATGAGCTTTAAGGTGGAAGCCTCCGACAATCCTCTGGTGCGTATGGACGACACCACCAGCACCAACGCGATCTATCCGTTTGAGCTGAAAGGCCCGGCAGAAGAGTTCCTCAAAGCGAAACGCTCCAAAGCCGCCCGCAAGAAGCACCGCAGCAAACTGAACAAGCTACAATCTCTCGGCACACTCACCTTCACAAACGAAGTAACCCGCGAAGGTGCGTCAGCCACTGTGGACGCGATGATCAAACAACGCGAAGTGCGGCAAGCCGAAACCGGCATTCCGACAGCTTTTGCATTGCCCAATTATCAAAGCTTCGCACGCGAGGTCTTCGCTGATCTGGCAAAAGAGGACAGCCCAACAAAGCCGCTGATCTATAGCCTGAAACTTGACGATGAGATCATCAGCACCTGCCTCAGCCTCAAATCCGGAAAACGCATCTACTGCTACTGCACATCCATCATCAGCGGAGACCTGATGCGCTACAGTCCGGGCGAGCTGCTCATGCAACACGTGATTGAGGACATGTGCGAGGAAGGACTGGAAGTCTTTGATTTCGGCTTGGGGGAAGAACGCTTCAAACTGGCATGGGCAGAGCCGGAGTATCTCAAAGATTGGATTGAGCCCCTCACCTTTAAAGGCAAACTCGCAGCAGCCGTAGAAAGCGCTAAACTCAGCTCAAAACGCAAGCTCAGAAACAACCAGAGCTTCTGGCAGCTATACCGCCGCATCCGCGGAATGTTCGCCCGCCTACAGCACTAAAATTCTTTTGAGAATATGCTGTTAAATGGCAGCTCTTACGCCGCCATATCAACCTGCAACCACGCAGCAGCTTCATTGCTGACCACACGCTCCACCTCTACAGGTGCCTTAGTGTGCTTTTCCAGAATAGAGAGCGCTTTCTCCAACTCAGGTCCTGCAGGAGAACCATCCGTCGCAATGATCACACGGTCCGCTTCAGAGAGCATCTGCGCACAAATCAGGCTTGGCTCGATAAGGCCAAGGTCAGCGACAATCACATCATAGGTGAGATCAAGCGCTTCCATGATAAGGTTATAGCGGCCGCCATAAACCACCTCATCCCGAATAGGCATGACACCTGATTGTATCACGTGCGCACGAGAAACCGGATCGCGGTGGATCACATTCGTAAAGGCAGCTTCCCCTTCCAACAACTCAGAAAAGCCCGGCTTGAGCGGCTCTGAACCATCTTCGGACTGCGGGACGTCACCCACTTCCTCGAGCGGTGTTTCCTTCAGGATAGACTGAGCACCTTCCCCACCTTCGGAGCGTACTTCAACGACCACTGGCATGATACCACGGGCAGCAATTTTACGAGTGCAGCTCAGAGCCACGCGAGAAGAAAGGCTTTCGTCCTCAACGCTCAGCACAACAACACGGCTCACCTTTTCCAGCTGGTTTGCATTGTCTGCCTTCACTTCTTTCAAATCGATAGAAGGGACTTCAACCTCGTGCTCTTCTTCGTCCTGCTCTTCATCAAACTCTTCAGCTTCATCAACAACGGTTTCGTCTTCCGCATCATCATGAAGCTCAGCCTGCTCTTCTGTCAGCTCGTATTCAGCAACCTCTTCTTCCTCAGGAGCTGGCTTGTCCTCCTCTTCTTCAAAGGAAGGTTTCAGCTCAACAGGAGGGACAGCAACTGCATGGCTGCGGGTTGTTGCATCAACCACGCTTTCCAACGCATTTGATGTTGCAGTCCCGATAGACTCTTTTGGATTGGCCGCAGGTGCAGCTGGCGTGGCAAAAGACTCGCGGCGCAGCACCTCACCAGAGATCAACGCCCGGACAATGCTCCAGAGACATCCCAGGAAGAACGCAGCGAAGCCAGCAATAGCAGCAAGTGCAGATGGTTTACGGCCTGATGGCTCGCTTGGCACAGACGCACGGGAAATCACACGAGAGTCAGCATTCAGAACTCCAACCCCTTGCAAAACTTCTGCTTCCCGAAGGCTCACCAGCAACTGGTTCAGCTGCTCTTCTTTAGAGCGCGCTTCACGTTCTAGTTCCTGCAAACGCACCTGATCAGCGCCAGAACGAGCCGCTTCTTTCTTCAACTCATTCACTTGCGCGTTCAAGGCAACATAACGGTCCTGAGCGATCTTGGCGTCATTCTCAAGACCAATAACAATCTTCTCAGCTTCAGCACGGATCTGGCGATCATACCCACGCAGCTGAGAGCGCAGAGCTTTGATCTGCGGGTGGTTCGGCAGCAAAGTGGTGGAAAGCTCAGCAATACGGTTCTCCAACGCCAGCTGACGCTCCCGCAAACGCTGAATAAGCGACGAGTTCAGAACCTGCGTTGCAGTTTCCAGGGATCCGCCATTCTCCAACAAAGACCGGATCTGCTTAGCCTGCGCTTCAGCCTGAGATTTCGCCACGATCGCAGCGGAGACCTGAGAATTCAGCTCTGACAACTGCTGCTGATTAAGTGTTCTGTTTTCAGAACCTAGCAACAAATCAGCACCGGAGCGAAACTCAGCAACTTTCTGCTGCGCAGCCTCAACCTCATTCTCAAGACGAGCAACCTGAGGAGCAAGCGCATCCGCTGTATTGTTGGTTACAGCCCGCTTCGCGTTATCCTGCAGTGTGCGGTACTCATTGACCACGGTGTTCGCAACACGCGCAGCCAGCTCCGGGTCCTTACTGGTAAAACGAACCGCAATCACGCGGGAGCCATCCACCTGATAGACATCCAGATTACTGGTGAACTTGTTCAGAAGACGCTCAGCTTTACTCACCTGATTGGAAGTTGGCTCAAACCCGACGGAGGTCATCAGCCGATCAACGAGGCCCGGCTCACTCTTGGAAGCAAACACACTGTTGTTTTCAAGATCAAGCTTCTGAACAACATGACGCGCCAGATCGCGCGATTGCAGCAGCTGGACCTGACTGGCGATGCCTTCTTTATCTAAGAGGGAGCGTTCCTGCTCACTGTTCCGGATCTGCCCCGGCAGCACAATCTTCGCAGTATCGATAAGAACTTTGGATTCACTGGTGTATTTAGCAGCCTGCTTGCTGGCCAGATAGAAGGTGCCAAAGGCGACCAGCGCTGCAAACGGGATCACCCAAAGGAGTCCCTTCAGCACTTTTTTGAACAGCACGCCCATATCAAGAAAGACATCTTCTTGCGGCACAGCCCACTTCCCCACTCAATACAAAGCCCGAAACAATTTTCTGCGCACAAGAATGCATAGACAGGGTAACCAAGTTATTAAGCACCTTAATCAAATGCTGGAAAGAAATGACAAAGAGCCCAACAATTCTTACAAAATTAATTGGAGGATAATTACAATATTTATATTCTGTTAACCTTGAGCGCCGAAATATACTCCCAATGAATTTAAAGGATTTCGTAATGCGCCCGCGCCTACTAGCAGTTATTGCTGGCTTAACTCTGTTAACGAGTTGTTCATCTTATAAAAAGCCAGAGCCTGCTTTCCATGAGGAACTGGTCCAGCCTTACACGCTTGCCGCGAGTGACGAAGTCCGCATCATTGTTTTTGGACAGGCTGATCTGTCCAACACCTATAAGATTGATCAGGGCGGCAGCCTCGCCTTCCCACTCATTGGGCAAGTCAACGCAAACGGCAAAACACCCAAGCAACTGACAAGCATGATCCGCGCACGCCTGAAGAACGGCTTCATCCGCGATCCGGATGTCTCTGTTGAAGTGGCCGTCTATCGTCCAATTTTCGTCATGGGTGAAGTCAGAAATGCAGGCCAGTACGCCTATCTTCCAGGCATGACAGTGCAGAACGCCATCGCAACAGCCGGTGGCTTCACAGCGCGCGCGCGCCAGCAAGATGTAGATCTGACCCGCCAACTGGGCGCTGAAGTAACCAACGGCGTTGTTCCAATCACAGCGCCAGTCCGTCCGGGTGACACACTGTATGTGCACGAGCGGCTCTTTTAAAATTAAGAGCATGCACTCTACATGCCTTTGCGTCTTGTTAAGCTAAAACCGCAGGTTAAGAGTTAATTAACCCTGTCGATTAACAGGTCAAACAGTATTTTAAGCTAGCAATAAACTCAGTTGCGCGGCGGTCTGTGCTGGGGAGCATCAGACCATGCATGCGCGGTGGGGAGTTTGCTGCGGATGTCTACGGACAAGCTGAAAATCGTTCATTGCATACGTGCGCCTTTAGGCGGCGCGTTTCGCCATCTTATGGATCTGGTCGAAGAGCAGATTGAGATGGGTCACGAGCTCGGCATCGTCTGCGCCTCCAACGATATTCCATCCTCTTCATTGGCACAGCTGGAAGCATTAAAGCCCAGATTTTCTCTGGGTTTAATCACCGTTCCAATGGCCCGGGCGCTCGCTCCCAAAGACCTGTTCAGCTTCTTCAAACTGCTCAAACATCTTGCTCCTTTAAAGCCAGATGTGCTCCACGGCCATGGCGCCAAGGGGGGAGTATGGGCACGCACGATCGGCTCAGCGCTTAAACTAGGCGGTCTCCCAACCAGACGTGTTTACAGCCCTCACGGCGGAAGTTTGCACTACGATTTTTCCAGCACCTCAGGCAAGGTCTACATCACGCTTGAAAAGCTCTTGAGACCGCTCACAGACTCACTTGTGTTTACCAGTGCGTTTGAGAAAGCCGCTTATCAACAAAAGATCGGCATGAAGGGCGAACGCCCAGACAGCAAGATTGTCCATAACGGCCTGAGAGAAACTGAGTTCTGGCAAAGCCCAGTTGATGAGGACGCTGCTGATCTCCTGTTTATCGGTGAGTTACGCCTGCTCAAAGGAGTTGACCTGCTCATCAACGCCATTGATGACCTGCATCGCAACACCAACTCCAGGCCAACCCTAGCTGTTGTCGGCGACGGACCGGATCGTGCGCTCTTTGAGCAAATGGTCAGCGACAGGAACCTGCAGGCCTACATCACGTTCCATGGCTTCCAGAAACTCGATCAGGCTCTCCCCCTGGGTAAAACGGCTGTCATTCCGTCCAGAGCAGAAGCCCTTCCCTACATTGTGCTGGAGCTGCTTGCCGCTCAAAAGCCACTGATTACAACCCGTGTTGGTGGCATTCCTGAAATCTATGCGCAGCACAAGAAGACACTCGTTCAACCCGACGACCAGCAAGCCCTGACCAACGCCGTCAGCTGGGCGCTGTCGCATACGGATGAACAGATCAAGCTGAGCCTGCAACTGCAGGACCACCTCAAATCCAATTTCACTCTGTCGCAAATGGCGCAGAGCATCACCCAACTTTATCAACCCGTTCAAAGTGCGAAGAACGAACTGGCAGACGCTTCACAGCAGTCTCAACAGTCCGCGCTGCACTCACCAGAAAAACTCACTTAGGCGCACGGCAACATGGTCAAACATCGCTTCAATGTAATTGAGAGTGGCCCGTCACCTGACGACAAAACCACGATAGACGGTCACCAGACACCTGCAACGCACAACGAAGACGTCACAATCAGTAATCTTTCCAAGGATGCGTTGGAGGTGGCAGCAACCCTGCGCACCAACACCATCTCCAAATCCGTTTTTGATGGCTTTATGCGTACGGCAGATGCGGCCTTGATCGTCATCACGGGCATTGCCGCTTACTTAAGCGGAGCAGCCCTCGACATCCCACCCCTCTGGCAGATCTTTGCGCTGTTCGAAGCCTCCATGATCGGCATCATGCTGTTTCAGATGGCAGATCTTTATCAAGCCAACGCCCTGCAAAAAGTGATTGCGCAAGTTATGCGCCTGATCACAGCATGGGCACTGGTGTTCGCCGCTCTGATCACGTCTCTGCTTCTGATCCTGCCTTCCGCTGAAATTCCGCAGGCGTTCCTGCTGAAGTGGTTTGTCAGCGGCGCTGCAGTCCTGACCATCTTCAGAATGGTCATGCGCGGTTTCATCGTACGTTGGACACGCATGGGCCGCCTGAGTCGACGTGCAGTTCTGGTGGGCGGCGGACAAGCAGCCGCTGACCTTATTGCAGAGCTGGAGCGCCAGCCAAACAATGACATCGAGATCTGCGGCATCTTTGATGATCGCTCCAACGACCGCTCCCCGCCGAGCGTCGCCGGATATCAGAAGCTCGGCAACGTTTCTGATCTGGTGGAGTTTGCTCGTATCGCACAGATCGATATGCTGTTGGTGACGATCCCGATCCGCGCAGAAAAGCGCATCATTCAGCTGCTGGAGAAACTCTGGGTGCTGCCGGTCGATATCCGCCTGTCCGCACACGCAGATAAACTCCGCTTCCGTCAAAGAGCATCATCCTTCGTGGGCACCGTCCCATTCGTTGATGTTCTGGAAAAGCCAATTGCGGATTGGGACACCATCGCCAAACGGGCATTCGACATCTTCTTTGCAAGCCTGTCGCTGATCGCCCTCTCCCCTGTCATGCTGATCACGGCACTGCTGATCAAGCTGGACAGTTCCGGACCGGTTATCTTCCGCCAGAAGCGCTATGGCTTTAACAACGAGCTGATCGACGTCTTCAAGTTCCGCTCCATGTATCACAACATGACGGACGCCAACGCCTCCAAACTGGTGACCAAAGGCGATCCGCGCGTCACCAAGGTTGGCCGCATCATCCGAAAGACATCAATCGATGAACTTCCGCAGCTCATCAACGTGCTGATGGGCCAGCTGTCACTTGTCGGCCCACGCCCTCATGCCCTTTCTGCAAAGGCCGAAAACCGCCTCTATGAGAACGTGGTGGATGGGTACTTTGCACGCCACAAAGTGAAGCCTGGCGTGACGGGTTGGGCGCAAATCAAAGGTTGGCGCGGAGAGACAGACACAGAAGACAAGATCCAAAAGCGTGTTGAATGCGACATCTACTATATCGAGAACTGGTCTGTTTTCTTTGATCTCTACATCCTGATTAAAACGCCGTTCTGTCTGCTGGAAACGGAAAACGCATATTGACCGACTTATCGCGCCCTCACGATGTTATCGGACGCACGCGCCCCTTCTGGCACGTGCCTCTGACGATCGGCACAGAAACAATCGCCCGTGCGCTGTTGTTTCTGACCGCATCGGTGAGCGCGCTCGTCATCATAGAACCGGCTCCATATGACCTGCTCATCGCACTTTTGCTGGTGGGCTGGTCTTTCTTTGGGCTGGAGCTGCGTAAAGACATCCTGCCGCTTCTGATCCTGCTGTGCTTCTACATTGTAGGCGGCATCATGGCTTTGCCCGCAGCGGCAGACACCAAAGAAGCTGTCATCTTCTACGCAGTCACGGTCTTCCTAGCCTTCTCGTCTTTCCTCTACGCAGCAACACTCTCCGCAAAAATCGAGCGGATTGAGGCGATTGAGAAGGGATACATGCTCGCAGCCCTGTTTGCGACGCTGCTGGCCGTTGCTGGATACTTCAACGCCTTCCCCGGAGCGTATGACCAGTTCACCCTGTATGGCCGCGCCAAAGGCACCTTCAAAGATCCAAACGTCTACGGTCCGTTCCTGCTGCTGCCAACGCTGCTGATCACCTACGACATCCTGACTAAGCCACTAAAGGAGAACATCCTCAAAGCGGGCATCTTGCTCATCTTGTTGCTCGGCGCCTTCCTCTCCTTCTCCCGCGCAGCCTGGGGCATGACACTCGGAGGAGCGCTCATGGTATTCCTGCTCGTCTTCATCAATGAGCGTCGTTCAGTCCCACGATTAAAGCTCCTCGGCATTCTTGGCCTCGCAGGTATCGGACTTGTTGTGGCGCTCCTGGCAATCCTTTCCATTGAATCAATCTCGGAAATGTTCACTCTCCGCGCCAAGCTTGTTCAGGACTACGACGGGGCTCGTTTGGGCCGTTTTGGCCGCTGGGGGGAAGGTTTCACGCTTGTCACAGAACGCCCATTTGGCCTAGGTGTTGGCGGGTTTAACTCCATCTTCCCGGAGGATGAGCACAACGCCTATCTAAAGGCCTTTACAACCTACGGGTGGCTTGGTGGTCTCTCTTATGTAACGCTCGTTTTCTGGACGCTGATCAAAGCTTTGCCACTGGTTTTCAAACCACGTCCATGGCAGAAATACATCGTCTGCACCTACGTGGCGTTCCTGCTACACGCTTGTGTTAGCTTCATTATTGACAGCGACCACTGGCGCCACTACTTCCTGCTGCTCGGCATCCTGTGGGCTATCATTGCAGCGGAATCCGGCATTTCCCGCTACAGGCGTTTTCCACCAACACAATAACGCCAGCCGCATTTGATCCTTGATCAGACAACCTGAATTAGGTAGGAAAGTTGTAAGGATAAGCCGTTAAGGCTACTCCTGAAATAGGAATACTTGCATGTGCGGTCTCCGCATCCAGGCGCAAGTATCCTCATAGGTTCGGGTAGTAGCGCAGCCTGGTAGCGCACTTCACTGGGGGTGAAGGGGTCGTCGGTTCAAATCCGGCCTACCCGACCAATCTTTTCAATAACTTAACTTTTTAAAGTGTAGTTCCCCTCGGCTCATTTGAGCACTTTTTTGCGAAAAAATCCCCAAAATCAGCCTTCAAAAAATTAGCTTCACAAAGTGTAGTGCGCTACCCTTGAGCTCAACTACGACCGAAGATTTGTTTTCAGCCGACAGGATTTTCAAATGGATTTGATGAGTGGCCTGACTGCCATCAGCAAAGCACTCGATGTTGCAAAAGCTCTGAGAGAGTTCGATGGTCAATTAAATGACGCGACGTATAAGTTTCAAGTCGCAGAACTATACGCCGCACTCGCGGATGCCAAAATTAGTTTAGCCGATGCAAAAGAGGAAATTGCACTAAAAGAAAGAGAGATCATTAGTCTAAAAGAGAAGCAACGAAGCAAGTATAAAACGATCAATCATCAAGGGTATAACTTTGGCCTCAATGAAAATGGAGAGGCATTTGTAGATCCCTTCTGCCCTGTCTGCGAGCAACAACACGATCTTCAAATTCCTCTTCAAACTCAAAGTCGGATTGAGAAGCAATGCCCTAAATGCAAGGCAAAATACACTAACTACCCAAGGACCACGCCTGAAACCGTTTCACATTAGTGAACTAGTTGAACGAGCACATCCACCTCACAATAGAGCTATCAAGCAATATCTGAAGTAACCAATCCAACATTTGGTACACTCGTACCAAGCCCAATCTAGCTCTATTGGGTTTGTTGGTTTTTTGGGCTCAGTAAAGTGGCTCTATTTGCCAAACATCAATGAGTTGGGGTAGATGCCCGTGACTGGGGGTGAAGGGGTCGTCGGTTCAAATCCGGCCTACCCGACCATTTTTCTTCCACTCATCAGGCTTCCCGCGTTCTCTGCACCAGCAGATAGCCACCTACACCCACGCCAATCAGCAGTGAAAGAGCAAACGCCCATTGCATAGGGCCAGAACCAGCAAGCATTCCTGCCAAGCCAGAAACAGCCGCTGCAGCTTTGCTCAGACCTTCCGGTGTCATCAACGCATTGATCGCACCCGTCTCCTGCCCCAACGCTTTTGCCCCCTGCCCGCGATCAAACCCATCCAGAACTGGCAATGGCTGCTTTTGCCTGCCGCTATTCTCCATAAGCTTGAGCGACTTTTCCTGCACGTCCCGCACCCGGCGTGACCAGCCGTTCTTGTTGTAAGGCCAGTTCCGCAACCGCTTCATGAAAGCCAGTCTTTGAGCTGAAAGCTCATTCACGAGATAGATCACGGGCCGCTGCTTGATCGCAGCAAGCGTCTTCAAGCCAATCACACCATCAACACCCACCCCAAGGATCATCTGAAGTGTTTTCACGGCTCGGGCAGGACCGGAGTTCACCGCAAAGTCAAAAAGCGCATAATCCAGACCGAGCGGCAAACGATCCCCTTGCACAGCATCCCAATACTGCGCCCGATAGATCTCAACAGCCTCAGACTGGCTCAGAGCCTGAACCTCCTCCACACTCACTTTTCGCTCCCTCCACGCACTCAATGTACCCTGCGTGATCCCAAAGTGTGTCGGCCCTCCCGGATCCGCTTTGCGGCTTCGATGGGCAAACCCGCCTTCGGTGTGAAGCAAATCAGCGATAATCAGGTCAAACGTAGACTTCATCAGCATCTCCCAACAAAAAAGGAGGCTCAGGGCCTCCATCAAAACACAAAAAAGACCGCAGAAGCGGCCCCAGAAAACGTAATCAGATATCATCAACTCTGCGGCACAATCGGCAGGAAGTAATGCAAGGAAAGCCGGAGCTTACCCCCAGTGAAGCCGCCTCCATTCGCAGTGACTCGAACAGGCGTATCTGCATAGAACGCTGTCGGCCCAATCACCCCGGCATTGTTTGAGCCAGCAGTCACACCCAGCGAACCACCAAACTTGCTGGTCTCGCCCGCAACCCCACAATCATAGGAGCTCGCGCCAGTGATGGCCTCTGTCACACGCGTAGAAACGCAAAAGACAATTGCTCGGGAAGGAATGTGAAGAGTGCTGTCGGAATAGCTACCGGAAAGAGTGATCAGTTCATCAACGGTCACGAACTGGCTCTGTGCCTTATGCGCACTTTCGCTAAGTACCGTCGTTTCCTGCTGAAACGCAGCACCGCCAGTGGTGCTATCAACGCCCAGCCCTGCAACGGAAGAGAACCCTACCCAGACACCGCCGGAATAGATACGCATAGCACCCAGGCTTTGCACCCAGGCAGCCCAGCCATCAACTGGTGCCAGAAATCGCCAGACACCTCCATCGAAGGCCGCGATTTTGTGCTCATGTCCGGCAAAGATGCCCGTGGCACCTGCAGGCACGATGTAGCGGTCACCCTCATCAGGGTCCGCAGGAGGCGCATTTACGCTGTCAGAAACAACAGCAAGCTGCACCACCAGATCAACGAGCGCCAAAGCCTCGTTATGTGTCACATGCTTTTGTGCTTGAGCAGCTGCCAGAAACGGCAGCTTAAGATGTGTCGTCCATTCACTCATCAAGATCCCCATAGATCGCCTAGCCTACGCAAAAGCGTATCATTCAGCGTAACGAGGGGGATAAGTCTTGATGAGACCGTAAAGCTCTGGCGGATGCCTTAAGCGACGTGACGACCGGTACCATCACCAGCCAGAGACCAGATGCGGGTGCGGTTACGCGCCATTTTTTCATCAACGGCAAAGGAAAGCTCGGCACCATGCAGACCAACGAGGCGATGCAATAGAATAGCAATCTCAGCTGCATCAGCTGCAACATCACGCGCACTGTCACCGCTTTCGACAGCCATTTGCAGAGCTGCCAGCTCTTCGCGTGCCCGCTCAATCAATGCATTCAGATCAGCCACCTGACCAAAGGTTCTCTCACCCCAGGCGGTAATGCTTGCACTGCTTTCAATGGTTACCATGTTCGCCCACCTTCAAACTCTGGGGCCTGTTCCCGCAAGGTTGGTAAGCCAACCCAATTGAAAACAAACCCGAAACACCAAACCGGAGCACTCAGTATGTTGCGATCTTGAGCGACGCCTCCGGACATTGAACATGAAATGAACTCACGCTTATCCCTATCCAGTTAGCCCTCAGGACAAAGAAAAAGCGGAGACAACCTCCTGTCCCCGCCTATTCTTCAGGTAAAAAAGGCCAGACTTTGGCCCTTTTTTGATAGTTTACATGGTTTCCAGAGCCGAAACGGACTCATTCATGGCCTGATCGAGCACGTCCAGCAAGTAATCCGCATTTTCCTTAGAAAAAATCATCGGTGGTCGCATCTTCAACACATTGTCATAGGGCCCCTCAGTGCCCATCAGGATACCCAGATCCTTGGCACGGTTCGCCACGCGTCTGGCCCTATCCGTTGCAGGCTCCTTGGTTTTGCGGTCTTTCACCAGCTCCACGCCAAGGAACAAGCCCATACCACGCACATCGCCAATGAACTCATACTTCTCCATCATCTTGCGGAAGCCAGCCAGAATATAGTCGCCAACCACGCGGGCATTCTCACGCAGTCCATCCCGCTCAATTACACTGAGAACAGAAAGCCCAACCGCGCAGGAAACCGGATTGCCGCCAAATGTGTTGAAGTACTCCATACCATTGTTGAAGCTCTTTGCTACTTCGCGCGTGGTAACGAGAGCGGCCATAGGATGACCATTACCAATTGGCTTGCCCATGGTCACCACATCAGGCGTCACACCCTGGGTTTCAAAAGCCCACCAGTGAGAACCAACCCGGCCAAAGCCAACCTGCACTTCATCAGCCACACACAAACCACCCTCAGCACGGATCAGCTTGTAAACCTCATCCAAGTATCCATCTGGCATAAACACCTGACCAGCCACACTTGGAATTGACTCAGCAATGAAGAAAGCTGGCGCACGGCCTTGTTTCTTCATCAGATCCAGCTGCTCAGCTACGCTCTGCACATAACGCGCAGTGATCTCTTCGGGTGCCCAATCTACAGGAGCGCGGTACGCGTCAGGAATGGCAGCCTCAAACACATGGTCAGGCCGCCCCTTCCCGCCATTGCGCTTGTATTTGTAAGGGCTCAGCGCAATCAGCTCAGGTGTGGTGCCATGATAAGCCCAGTCCAAAACCACCGCATCCCGGCGGCCCGTATGGGCTTCGGCCATACGGATCATCAGGCTGTTCGCCTCACTGCCCGTACACACAAAGGACGCAACAGCCAGATCATCCGGCAATGTGGCGGTCAGACGCTCGGAGTACTCCACGATATTGTCATGCAGGTAACGGGTGTTGGTGTTCAACAGGCCTGCTTGATGAGAAAGCGCCTCAACCACCTCTGGATGCGCATGTCCCAGATGACAAACATTGTTGAAGCAATCCAGATAGGCCCGTCCGCGATGGTCAATCAGATAAGCCCCTTCACCCCGCACAAACTTGATCGGCTCGCTGTAGGAGATGGAAAGGTTCGGCAACAGGTTCTGGCGACGCGACGACACAATCTCATCAATAGAACGCCCATCACTGCCCAATGTCTCTTGAGGAAGCCCTGCAAAATCAATGGCGGATGGGAACAGATCCGCCCACACATCAAGATACTTCTCCTCCCCAACACCAAGGATCTCCTCAGCACTTAGAGAAACATCCGCTGAAAGCTGCAGGTGCAGATGAGGTGCCCAGCCCCCATTCTCATCCTCGGCACCAAGGTAGCCAACCGTCTCACCGGCTCTAACGACATCGCCCGCCTTTAATCGACTTGCCGCCTCATGCGCCATGTGCCCCCACAGGCTCACAAAGGGCTGACCGCAGTCTGTCTCATGATCCAGTGCAATCATGCAGCCATAGCCAAGCGGATCAGTTTCAATCACAACAGAACGGACCTTGCCATCCATAGGTGCACAAACGCGGGTGCCAGATGAAAGGAACAGATCAAACCCCAAGTGATTGCGGCGACGCTCACCTTCAATAAATCGGCTCTCAAAAAAGTCAGAGGAGTAAACACTGCGGCTTTCACCCCATGGACCGATGCCCAGCTCCACATTGTGAGCTTCGCAGTAATCTTCCCACCACTCCTGCGCCGCTTCCGGCTGACGATCCCGAGACTTCACAGTCATCTCATTTTGAGGATCTCCATAGGGCACCATGGCCTTGGACATCAACTTGGGATGACGCTCAAACAACCCAGCAAAGGAGTTGCGGTTCTTCGCACAGAACTCAGCAACCTTCCGCGCTCCTGGCACCGCCTCAAACCCACAGGCCTTGCGCAGGATCGCCGTCGCGAACGCAGGCTTCATGCTGTAAAGTTTGTAAAGCAGGTTCCATGCTGGCGCTTCACTGACCGCCAGATAAGGATTGTCTTCAGTCTCGTCTTTCCGAAGCGCAGAAAGGCTCACACTGGTCACAAGGCGCATAGCGATCAGGTCGAAGAGAAGATCAACCTCCCCCTCTTCCAACGGATACTCCGCATGATAAGCCGCAGCCAGATCCGCTGCCGCCTCAATCGGATCAGCTACCTCCATAATCGTATAGGCCGCCGCAATCGCAACTTCCGCAATCACCGGCGTATGCAAGCTGTCCCCAAAATCAATCAGACCACAAACACGGGAATGATCATCAGGATCGACCAGCACATTCCAGTCATTTGCATCATTGTGAATGACAGCAGCCCGTAGGCCAGCGAGCTTGGGAGCAACCAGACGATCAAAGCGCTCAAGGAAGTACTCCACAATGCGCCGATGATCAGGATCGCCAATGGCGGTCAATCGATCACGCGCATCACCTGCCGCACGAAGATCCCATTCAAAACTGCGCAAAGCTCCCGGATGTACAAAACCGCGAAGCGCCTTGTCCATCTTGCCAAGCAAAGTGCCAAGGCTGGCAACAACGCCCTCCTCTCGCTTGGTCTCAGCCAGCGGTACACCTGTCACCCAGGAGACCACGCGCATTGCATGCTGTGCTCCATCTGGCCCAACGACACTTTGCGTGGTACCGCCGTCATTTGTCAGGCGCAGTCGTGGCATTGGCAGCTCTGGCGCAGAAGCAGCAAGATGCTGAAGCATAGCCGTCTGAAAGCCAGTCTCTGCCTCAGGCTCGCTGGCATTGACGATCTTCACGGTCCAGCGCGTTCCATCTTCTGCTTCAAGGCGATGGTTCTGGTCGCGCTCACTTTCCAGCGGCGACAGATCACCTTTCAGATCCCAATGCTTATTCAGCAGCTCAGCAATGGTTTCACGGTCAAAATTCGGGGCGGGATGGCTAATATCAGTCATGGGTCTCTCCGGTTGGCCCGAATATATCCCACGCTGATATTTCAGAATACCGACTTTATGTCAGTTGCGCCGACACTATGTCGCGATTAATAAGTATTTTAACGGCACTCTTCCTGAAAGCCCGCTTTAAGGACCACCAATGCTCGACGCCACCGACCGCGAGATCATCGCGATCCTCTCCAAAGAAGCTCGCATTCCGATCAAAACACTGGCTGCGCGCATCAACCTGTCCCGCAGCGCCACCAGCGAGCGCATCACCCGGCTGGAGAACAACGGCACAATCCGCGGCTACAGAGCAGACATAGGCGGTCTCGACCCAACCCACATCTCTGCCTTCCTCTTCATCCGCCTCTCCCGCACCCCCATGCGCGAAATTCTGGACGTACTGGCCGCTTTCCCGGAAGTGAAGCGGGTCAGTTCTGTCAGCGGCGAACTGGATCTGGTGGTTGAAGTGGTCGCTCCATCCATGGAAGTGCTGAACAACGTGCGCGATGCCATTGCCTCCACTGATGGCGTGAAAGACCTGACAACCACAGTCATTTTACGGGATGAATTTCAGCGTACCTGAAACGACAAAGGGCGCCGACTGCGTGAAACAGTGAACGCCCTAAACCTTGAAATCAAATAGACCTGACTAGCGTGCCTGATCCAGCATACGCTTACATTCCAGCAGCTCAAACAGCGTGGACTGCAGACGATCAACATCGTCCTTGGAAAGTCCAGGCGCAACAGCCTCTTCCTTCTCTGAACCCATCAGACGGTCCATGAAGCCAAATGCGCCATGCCCCCCTTTGCCACCAGCCTCTGGCTCATCATCTGGCAACAAACCAGATGGCAGCGGCATTTGTGGTTCCGGTTCAGTTTCAAGCGGAAGATCTGCCTGTGTTTCTGCAGGTCGCTCAGCAACCCAATCTTCCTGAGGCTCATAAACATCCTGTGCAGGCGCCATCACAGCCTGAGCCACAGCAGCTTCCGCTGCACTGCGTACAGAATGATCAGAAACCTGGGATGGATCAGGAGCAACGCCTACAGGCGTGGACGCACTGGATGAGGTCGGGATGACAACGCCACCTCCCTCTTTCCAAACGTCCATAACGACGCGCACGCCTTGCTCTCGCAAAATACGTTGCACGCCTTTAATCGTATAGCCTTCCCCATAGAGCAAATGGCGGATACCGCGCAAAAGCTCAAGGTCGTCAGGTCTGTAGTAGCGGCGACCACCACCTCGTTTCAGAGGCCTGATCTGGGTAAACCGGGTTTCCCAGAACCGCAGAACGTGCTGCGGCAGATCCAGTTCGCTTGCTACTTCACTAATTGTTCGGAACGCGTCGGCGCTCTTCTCCACGATGCAGACCCTCTAAACCTTATTATTTTTGGGGCAGCAAATTAGCTGGCGCCCTCAACCAGTGCATCGTTGATGCGCTGCTTAAGAACATTGCTTGGCTTGAACACCATAACCCGGCGTGGAGAAATCGGAACTTCCTCGCCTGTTTTTGGGTTACGGCCAATGCGTTCACCTTTCGAGCGAACAACAAAAGAGCCAAAGCTAGACAGTTTGACAGACTCGCCATTTTCCAGGCTTGCAGAAATCTCTGCGAGCACCTGCTCGACGAGTTCGGCAGATTCAGTCCGAGATAGGCCGACCTTCTGGTAAACCGCTTCACATAAATCAGCGCGGGTTACAGTGTGACTACCCATTCCACCCTCCTCCGGTAAAGCCATGATCCGTAAGAATAAAGCTTGCTTTCAACAAGTTACGGTATGGCCAACCGGCGTCAGGGTCAACAGCTCATTTGCTAAGAATTGCAACCCTCTGGGGTTTTTTGCTGCTTTTTACCACTTAAGGAGCACTGAACCCCAGGTAAAGCCGCCGCCCATGGCTTCCAGCATGATCAGATCACCCTTTTTGACCTTGCCAGCTTTTACAATGCTGTCCAGTGCCAAAGGAATCGATGCCGCTGAAGTGTTGCCGTGTTGGGAAACTGTTTTCACTACCTTTTCAGGAGCGATTCCGAGTTTCTTGGCAGACGCATCAATAATGCGCTGGTTCGCCTGGTGTGGAACAAACCAGTCCAGATCTTCCGCAGATGTGCCAGTGGCATCAAAGGCAGCTTCAATCACATCAGTGACCATGCCAACCGCGTGCTTGAACACTTCCTTGCCCTGCATACGCAGATGACCTGCTGTACCAGTGGTAGAAGGACCACCATCCACGTAAAGCTTCTCTTTGTGACGACCATCAGAACGCAGCTGACAGGTCAGAACACCACTCTCGTCAATGGAAGGTTCACCTTCCTGCGCTTCCATCACAACAGCGCCAGCGCCATCGCCAAACAGAACGCAGGTCGTGCGGTCTTCCCAATCCAGAATGCGGGAGAAAGTCTCTGCGCCAATCACAAGCGCACGTTTTGCCAGACCGCCGCGCAAATAGGCATCCGCAGTGGTCACAGCGTAAACGAAGCCGGAGCACACAGCCTGAACGTCAAACGCAAAACCGTGGTTGATGCCAAGCGCAGCCTGCACAGCAACAGCTGTGGCCGGGAAAGTGTTGTCAGGTGTGGAGGTTGCCAGAACGATCAGATCGATGTCCTGCGCATCAACACCGGCATTTTCCAGCGCAGCCTTGGCCGCATTCACTGCAAGGTGAGAAGTAAACTCGCCTTCTGCAGCAATGTGACGGTTCTTGATCCCGGTACGCTGAACGATCCACTCATCCGAAGTGTCAACAATCTCGGTAAGCTGCTGGTTAGTAAGTGCTTTCTCAGGCAGATAGCTGCCACAGCCCAAAAATACAGAGCGAAGTGCCTTCACTTTAAACCCTTCAGTTTTCTTCAGCCTCTGAGAAACGACCGCGATGGTAGTTTGCCAGATCGTCAGAGATCTTTTTAATCAGTTCATTCTTGGCCATATCGTAGGCCAGTTCAACGGCAGCAGCAAAACCTTCGGCATCTGTTCCACCATGGCTTTTGATCACAATGCCATTCAGCCCGAGGAACACACCGCCATTCACTTTACGTGGGTCCATCTTCGCGCGCAGGCGTTCAAACGCACCGCGTGCAAAAAGATAACCAATCTTCGCCATGAGCGTACGACTCATAGCAGCTCGCAGATAGCCAGCAAACTGTTTTGCTGTGCCTTCCGCAGTCTTGAGCGCAATATTACCTGCAAAACCTTCGGTGACCACAACGTCAACCGTGCCCTTGCCAATGTCATCACCTTCAACAAAGCCGGAGTAAACAAGGTTTGGAGGAGAAAGGTCACGCAGCATCTTGCCTGCGGTCCGCACTTCCTCAACACCCTTCACTTCCTCAACACCGATGTTGAGAAGGCCAACCGTAGGCTGGCTGACACCATGGACAGAACGCGCCATCGCGCCGCCCAGAATTGCAAAATCGATCAACTGCTGAGCATCCGCGCCAATAGTCGCGCCCACATCAAGAACGATGGATTCTCCGCGCAGTGTCGGCCAGATGGCGGCAATTGCAGGCCGCTCAATACCAGACATGGTGCGCAGGCAGAACTTGGACATGGCCATCAGCGCGCCGGTGTTACCGGCAGAAACTGCAACATGAGCCTCAGAGTTCTTCACTGCAGCGATGGAGTTCCACATGGAAGACTTCCCGCGCCCCTTACGAAGGGCCTGGCTGGGCTTTTCATCCATTCCAATGGAAACATCACAGTGATGAACGACAGATGCCTGTTTCAGACGAGGGTATTCCTCGAGCATTGGCTCGATGACCTTGGCATCACCGAAAAGCAGGAACTCGATATTCGGGCAGCGTTGCAACACCAGATCAGCACCTGGCAACACCACCTCAACACCGTAATCCCCTCCCATAGCATCAAGAGAAATACGTATTTTTTCAGACATTTCCAATTTCTTGCCTTGTCCCAACAAAGTCTGCCCTTGTATCGGCAGACCTTGGAATAGTTAAGAGCATTTTCCCTATGTTCAGTGGAAATGCGCGTCGCGAAGATACTCGATTATAAACGTCTCGCAACACCCACCTCCAAAAAACCTTTGCAGCACTCTAAGAATTACTTTTTGCCTTTAAGGGCCTCTAGCGCAGCAAAGGGAGAAGGCTTTTGCTCTTCATCCTGTTTTAGTTCTTCCTCTGGGTCCGGAGCATATTTCTCATCCATTTCAACCCCTTCAGCCCGAGGGAATGGATCAAGACCCAAAGCAAAATGTTCACAAATGACCGCTCCGAGATCCACCTGCGGCCCGTCGAAATAGTCCGGTGGATCGCTCTCATCAATATCCAGATCTACTTCCAAGGTATCATCGTCACTGCGACGTCGCCCCCGGGAATCTTGCTCTGGCAAAAATGTACGGTCGAACTCTTCGTCAATCATGCAATCAACGGGTTCGAGTGTCACGACACATTGCTGGATGGCTTTGGCACGAATGTGGCCACGCACGGCCAATCCATCACGGCGCCACGGGCGCACCTCAAGGTCCACATCCAGTTCCGGCAGCTCAAGCAGATCATAGGCTTTGGCGATTTGCGCCCGCTCGCTCTCATTCAAAGAGAGTTTCAGATGCTTGGTTTTATTACCAAGACGCGTCGCATCAAATTGATAAACCCACGGGTAATCAGTATCAGCCATTACTGGCGCTTTCCCTTATAAGTTCTGTTTTTGGAGCCACAAATTTGACGTCGCCCGCAAGAATTTCTGAAGTAGGAAGGGCAGCAAGGCCTTCCACCGCCTCATGCATGTAATGAACCAGCGCCTTTATCGCAACTGCTTCCCCGCTCTGCCCATAGATGTTTCTCATAAAGGCCTCAAATAGAGCGGCATTGTCCTTGTTTTCCAAAGCCTGCATGTAGCTGGTGGTGCGGCCATAGAACGATTCGACCATAATCCGGACACGTTTGCGCACGCCTTCATCGCCAATACCCAGCTCGCGCATGCTCTGGTCCATATCCTGAAAAAAATAATCGAATACAGCCTGTGCAAATTTTCGGGACGCCTTATCTTCGCCTCTTAACCGGTGAAAGACACAAAAAGCGTGCAAAACAATCATCTCGAAGCGACCTTCGCTCGTATCAGGTATACCATAGTGCTGATAAAACACCGGTAGTCGTGCCTGCGCGACGATCCGCTCGTAAGTTGTTCTGACGGATGTGTCTTTACGTCGACGGAAAAAACCGAAGATCATGGCACCTCTCTTGCGCTTGTCGAGTTACTTGTGTCCCTGCCACGTCGGTGGCATAAGCACAAGTCTGAATCTAAACCGCTTGCTTGCTGTATTTTGCCAGCATTTGCAAGCCAACAGGATGTTTGGAATGTTTGCATTTGCGCGCCGTACTGTGTTCCTTGCTTGTTTGAGCCTGCCACTTGCCGGCTGCTTCACCCAGACACTAACGCATGGCCAGGTGGTTTCACCTGATGCAATTCAAGATGTACAGGTCGGTTCCAGCCGTGAGCAGGTTGAACTTCTCCTTGGTAGCCCGTCCACAACATCTAATCTGGACGGTGAAGCTTACTATTATATCTCTCAAAAGAGCGAAACAGTGGCATTCTGGTCCCCATCCATCGTGGATCAGCGCGTTGTCGCAGTTTACTTTGATAAAGATGGTTACGTGAAATCAGTTGCTGACTACGGCATCGAAGACGGGAAGGTCTTTGATTACCTAGGCAGAAAAACACGCACTGGCGGTGCTGATTATGGTCTCCTGACGCAGATCCTGCGTGGAGCTGCAAACCCATCAATCGGCCTCTAAACTGCCTGCATTCACTTGAAAGAAACGGCGTCTCTCGCAGGCGCCGTTTTTTTGTGCGCAAACACCAGCAGAAAAAGCCCACACGTCAGTTCCCACCAAACTCTAAGTTTCACTCTTAAAATAACGCCGGTGTTATTGGAGGTTTGCTACATGTGATCCTGTATTGAGGAGTTATACGCATTCTGGCCGTCTTCTTCCGTGGTTTCTTCAAGGCCTCAACGACAAACGCGAAGTAAAATCATGACGCAAGCTTCTTCTCCCCTCAAAAGAATTACAGATATACGTCCCTCCGAAAACGCTCTCTTTGTCTACCTCACCCTCGTCACCGCAACCTATCTGATCTGGCTGGGCCTGCTGAAGTTCACAGCACCAGAACATCAGCAGATTGAGTTCTGGTTGGGCAACAGCCCGCTCTTCAGCTGGCTGGTTGCAGCTCTTGGCGCACCAGTGACAGGCGTTCTGATGGCCCTTTTTGAAGTTCCAGCCGGCATTCTGGTCCTGCTCGGCCTCAAAGATCGCCGTCTCGGCATCCTCGGCTGCCTGATGGCCATGCTGATCTTCCTGCTGAACTTCCTTTACCTGTTCACAAACCCCGTCTGGATGGATGCTCTTGGCGGCTTCCCAATCATCGGCTCAGGTCAGAACCTCCTCAAGTACCTCTCCATGTTCGCTGTGCCGACCTACATTCTGGGCCATCACATGCAGGCAGCAGGAAAGGACAAGACAGCTGGCTCCTTCAAAAAGCTCGCCGTCTTCGCAAGCTTTGCCGGCATTGCATTGGTCATGGGCTGGATCAGCGCCATGAAGTTCTATGAGTTTGAAGCTCAGGGCATCGTCCGTCTGATGGAATCCAACTTCCTCTTCAGCTGGACCTATCAGGTCTGGGATGTTCAGGGCGCCTCCAACTTCATCGGCATTGTGGAATGGGTCTTCCTGCTTCTGCTGCTGTGCCTGCCGTTCAACCGCTTCCTCGGCGGTCTGGGTGTCCTCGGCATTGCCGCCACAGCATTCGGCACCCTCACCTTCATGTTCTCAGTACCAGGTTGGGATGCAGACTCCTTCTTCCCACTCCTCAACCGCACCGGCGTCTTTGTGCTGAAGGACCAGTTCCTTCTCGCAGCCGCCATCATCCTCTGGAAGAACTACTGATCAGAACATAATCTGAAAGACAGAATGAGCCGGTGCCTGTATTCAGGTACCGGCTTTTTTGTGCGCGTGCAAACGTAGCCGACAGTCGTAATGACCTGCTGCCAGCTTCCCAATAGGCTGGATGAGACAGCAATCGTATTGGAAACAAAGATGTTTGAGACATATCGCGGGATTGTTTATCCGCAGCACGAAGACCACATGGGGCACATGAATGTGGCGTGGTACACCTCCAAATTTGATGAAGCCACCTGGCACATGCTCGCCCACATCGGCATCACACCCGCTTACATTCGCGAGAAAAACAAGGGCATGGCAGCTCTGGAGATCACCTACAAATACCTCGCCGAAGTCTCCGCAGGAGACTTGCTCGTCGTACGCTCCGAAATCAAAGAACTCCGCGATAAAACAATCCTCTTCCAACACACCATGTTTGAGGCGATCGACGACACCCCGGTCGCAACCATGCAGGCTGTGGGCGTGCACATGGACCGTGAAATCAGAAAGTCCTGCCCGTTCCCTGCGCACGTCAAAGAGCGCTGCGAAACCTTGCTTCTGGAACCAACAACCTAAGCGGCCACCTGAATTTTACTTAGCAGGTTTCAGATAGCAGCAGGCTAGAGAACAACCGACTATACTCACCCTATTGAGTGAATCTGAGTACGGCATGTAGCCCTGCTGCATACCGGAAGGATGCGGGCATATTCTTTGAAATCTGCGGCGTTTTTCGCAAAAAGGATGGGTTCCATCTGAAGCGTATTCCCGAAAAGCAGTTCCGGCTTTCGGTACGCTTTGAAGTGAAGACTTAGAGCGCGGCACGTGCATGCAAATAAACGTGACAAGCTCTGAAGACTGGGGCGTACTTTGTGATCGGAGGAGGTCACGGGCTGTTCCGGAGTTTCTCTGTTTGCTGAGCCAGTTTAGGGGAACCTGCTTTTGCGAGCGTTCAAGATGCCTGCCCCACTCAAACGCAGGTCGTCAGTTCTATGGTGTATCGCGGTTGCCAGCACATGCCTGACACCCAGCACAGAACTACGCGCGCAAGACAGCCGCAACTGGCCACTTGTCTGGGCTCAATGGCACAACAAAACCCGCGATTGGGGCGGAATCCGCACGGACCTCTCTGATAAGGGCCTCGACCTCGGCGTTCTCTACACGCAGGACGTCGCCGCAAACCCTGCAGGCGGCATGAAGCAAAGCCTGACCTATGGTGGCCGTCTGGAAGGCATGGCCAAGCTGGACTTCGACAAAATCTTTGGCATCAAAAACAGCAGCCTGCACTACATTATGTATCAGGGGCTGGGTCAGGGCCTGTCGCAGGAAGCCATTGGCAACGACTTTGGCGTCACGCAAATCTTCTCCAGCGACATCCTCGCCATCGCCAACCTAAGCCTGCAGCAAAAGCTCTACCATGATCAGGTCTACCTCTCCGCAGGCCGCCTCGCGGTGGGAGACATCTTCGCACGGGATGATACCTTTGCGTATTACCTCAACGGCGCTCTCAACAGCACGCCGGGCCAGCTCCTCATCAATCAACCTGCTTTCACCACCTACCCCTTCAACACTTGGGGAGTGGCTGGCACCTACACCTTCCCTGATAACCAGTATTTCGGCTTGGGTGTTTACGATGCCAACGTCGATGATCTGAACAACGCCGAACACGGCTTCAACTTCCGCTTTCAGCCAGAAGGCAATGTGCTGGTGGTTGGTCAGGTGGGCGTCAATCCGGGGAAGGATGATACAAGTCAGTTTCTTCCCGGCCACTATCAGCTCGGCGCCTATTACAACAGCGGCACCGTGGATGTGCTCGGCGACAGCACAGAAACACGAGAGGGCAACTGGGGGCTTTATGGGATAGCCCGTCAGATGGTCTATCAGGAGGAAGGAGACCAGGGCTTGAGCCTTTGGGGCCTCTTCACCATGGCCCCCCAACAAGCCATCAACACCCAGCCCTACGGCGTCAGCGGTGGCTTCTTTTATCAGGGTCTCCTCCCCAACCGCGACGACGACGTCACCGCAGGCGCATTCATCCTCGGCTTTTACAGCGACAACCTCGTCAACCAGTCCTACGAGCTCGTCTTCGAATTTGCCCATCGCTACCAGTTCCGCGACTGGTCCTACCTCACGCTGGATTTCCAGTACGTGGTCAACCCGGCTGGTAACGACGACATCCCGGATGCATGGGTCTTCGGAACAGAGTTCTCAGTGAAGTTCTGATCACCACCAAAACAGCAAAAAGCCCGGCCTTTTCAGACCGGGCTTCTTAATTTCAAGTCAGATCAAACTCAGTGTGCCAGAACTGCCAGAAGCAGAAGAGCAACGATGTTTGTGATCTTGATCATTGGGTTCACAGCTGGGCCAGCGGTGTCCTTGTAAGGATCACCAACGGTATCACCTGTCACCGCAGCTTTGTGAGCGTCAGAGCCCTTACCGCCGTGGTTACCGTCTTCGATGTACTTCTTCGCGTTATCCCACGCACCGCCACCAGCGGTCATGGAAAGCGCAACGAAGAGACCGGTCACGATCACACCCAGCAGCATCGCGCCCAGGGATGCGAACGCATTCGCCTTACCTGCAATCGCGTTGATGACAAAGTAGATCACAATCGGAGACAGAACCGGCAGCAGAGAAGGAACAATCATTTCCTTGATTGCCGCTTTGGTCAGCATATCAACCGCACGGCCATAATCAGGGCGTTCTTCACCCTTCATGATGCCAGGCTTTTCTTTGAACTGGCGACGAACTTCTTCAACCACCGCACCAGCGGCGCGGCCCACAGCGGTCATTGCGATACCACCAAACAGGAATGGCAGAAGACCACCAAAGAACAGACCAACCACCACATATGGGTTGGACAGGGAGAAGTCGATGGACGCCTCAGTCATACCCTGGAAGTAGGTGAACTGATCAGAGTTCGCCACGAAGAACTTCAGATCCTCAGTGTAGGCTGTAAACAGCACCAGCGCACCAAGGCCTGCAGACCCAATCGCGTAGCCTTTGGTCACAGCCTTTGTGGTGTTACCAACAGCATCCAGCGCATCCGTGGTGTCACGAACTTCCGCAGGCAGCTCAGCCATTTCGGCAATACCACCAGCGTTGTCCGTCACAGGACCAAACGCATCCAGCGCAACAACCATACCGGCCAGCGCCAGCATCGTGGTCACCGCAATCGCAATACCGAACAGACCAGCAAGCTGATAGGTCACGATGATACCAGCGATGATCACTAGCGCAGGCAGAGCGGTGGATTCCATGGAAACCGCCAGACCCTGAATAACGTTGGTACCATGACCAGTTTCAGAGGCCTTTGCGATAGCACGCACAGGACGGAAACCAGTACCGGTGTAGTACTCGGTGATCCAGATGATCAGACCAGTGACAACAAGACCGGAAACGCCGCAAAGGAACAAGGCCATCGGCGTAAAGCTCAAGCCATTGCCCATTGTCAGCACTGTATCCATTCCGCCAAATACCCAGTGGGTTAGCGGATAAAGAATGATCAGTGAGATCACGGCTGTTGCGATGAAGCCCTTATACAGCGCACCCATAATAGAGTTGGAAGCACCAAGGCGGACAAAGAATGTACCAATGATGGAAGCTACGGAACAAACACCGCAGATCAGCATTGGATACAGCATCGCCGCCTGAAGGTCAGCAGTTCCGGCAAAGTAGATCGCTGCAAGAACCATGGTCGCAACCAGCGTCACAGCGTAGGTTTCAAACAGGTCAGCGGCCATACCAGCACAATCACCAACGTTGTCACCCACGTTATCAGCAATGGTTGCAGGGTTGCGCGGATCATCCTCAGGAATACCGGCTTCCACCTTACCAACAAGGTCACCACCCACGTCTGCGCCTTTGGTGAAGATACCACCACCAAGACGGGCGAAGATAGAGATCAGGGATGCACCAAAGCCCAGAGCCACGAGCGCGTCAATCACGGTTCTGGAAGTTGGGTCCATACCCATAGGACCGGTGAGGATGAGGTAGTAAACGGAAACACCCAAGAGAGCGAGACCAGCCACAAACATCCCAGTGATAGCACCGGAGCGGAATGCAATAGAGAGCCCTGCCCCCAGGCTCTGGCTTGCAGCTTGTGCAGTGCGAACGTTTGCCCGTACGGAGACGAGCATTCCAATAAATCCTGCGGCGCCGGAAAGAACGGCACCAATAACAAATCCGATAGCAACAGTGATGGACAGCAGATAAGCAACGATTACGAAGATAACAACGCCAACAATTGCGACACTGGTGTACTGACGAGTGAGGTACGCCTGAGCGCCCTCTTGGATGGCACCAGCAATCTCCTGCATCTTCGCAGAGCCAGTGTCAGCAGCCATCACGCTTTGAATTGCCCAAATGCCGTAAACGACAGATAGCAAACCGCACGCAATGGTAACGATAAGTTCAGTCATATTTCCTCCCCTAAGGGTACCCTGCTACTTATGTGTGTGTTCGTAGCAAAATCCGCACTGCACTTGTGTAAATTAACGCACACAGTGACGGTATATACCTGTCACTATCCGTCAAGTTGCTTTTGCGCGGTAGTGGAAGGAAACACGTATGTTGAAAGGAGAGAAATTATTTGGAATTATTCAAACTTTAACTTCCCGTTTTTCAGTAAACATCAGTGACACAACAAGAAATAGACATAAGATAACGAACGGGAACACCATTAGGTTGACAGTTTCCCAACCAAACACGTTTAACAATTTCCCTGAGGAAAACGAGGCAGTTGCTACTAAACCAAAGACGAAGAAGTCGTTTATGGACTGGACTCTGTTTTGTTCTTCTGGTCGGTAAGTTTGCGTGAGCAAAGCCGATGCCCCGACGAAAGAAAAGTTCCAACCAAGTCCAAGTAAAATCAGGGAACTCCAGAAAATCCAACGTTCTAGTCCCGTAAGGCCAACCAGCGCGCACACCGCGTAGATCAAAAATCCGGCACCAATCACGCTTGCATGGCCGAATCGGCTGATCAAACTACCGGTGATAAAGCTCGGTGCGAACATGGCAATCACATGCCACTGGATGCCCAACGCCGCATCTGAGTTGGTTAACCCACATGCCACCATGGCAAGAGGCGCCGAAGTCATGATCAGGTTCATGATTGCGTAACTGATCATTCCACATCCGACCGCCACGAAGAACTTTTGTTGCTTCAAAATCTCCGAAAGCGGCCGTCCGCGTTCATGCTTTTCTGTCTTCGCAGGCAAAGGTATTTTCAAAAACGCTACAAATAACAAACCGATAAGCATCAGACCCGCCTGCGCAAGGTAGGTTCCGACAAAAAGAAACGGCTCAAACATGCCTTGAGTAAGAATAACGGTCTGCGGACCGACCACTCCGGCAAGGATTCCACCGGTTAGAACCCAGGAAATCGCTTTTGGCTTGAACGCAGGGCTCGCCGTATCAGCTGCAGCAAAACGCGCCTGCTGGGTAAACGCCATCACAAAACCACTGCCAAGCGTGGAAACACAAAGCAGAGTAAAGCTGCCGATATAAGCAGCATAAGACGCAAGCAAGGCACAAAGCGCGCCAAACAACAACGCCCCAACAAGACCCGCACGGCGTCCAAACTCACGCATAATCATGCCAGCAGGCAACGTGCCAAGAGCAGTACCGAGAACAAAAGCTGTCACTGGCAATGTGGCAAGCGACTTGTCATCAACCAGCAGAACAGAAGCAAGAATAGAAGTGGTCGCAAAAATAATCGGAGGCACACCACCAGCAAACGACTGGGCAAGCGCCAAAAGCAACGCATTGCGCTTTGCCAATCCGTCATCAATCAACGGAGCCGCCAGAGTATTTGCCATAATGTAAATCTTTCAAAGAATGCAGGAAGGAACCGACAGCCTAATCAATTCCACGTAATGAGCAACCATTGAGCTCACCAGATCATCTGCAACTTTGGGAGATATACGCACAACTCGATGAGAATACGTCATGCAAGGCATTTTTGTCGATTATAGTGGCATCGCCAATGCGACACGCATGATGATCCCGCCCAGAGCTATCAATCCACATAACAAAAGCCAGGACGACGCCACGCTTCGCACAATCACACGAGTTTTAGTCCACTTCCGCCTCTTCAAGGTCGCTGCATCGGGCAACCTAAACAACCTGAAAATAAGATAAATAATTGAAATAACGAACGAAAACAGAATCCAGATTGATGTCATATCAGCAAACCCAACACAATGCGTCTTGCAATTCCGATCAACACTATCAGGCCCCACCACAAAAACAACGACCTTCCTAGGTAATAAGAAATCAGACGCTTTCTGGCCCGTCTTTGGCGTTGTATTGTCGTTGCGCGAGGAACCTTCCGCAACTTGGTAATCAAATAAAGCAATGAAATAACGAATGTTATAAAATAGATGGCCGACTCCATCTGAGTACCCTAGCAAAAATAAAGCTCAGGTCGAGACCACTAATCAAAAATGCCGGAAACCTACAGCGCCATGAAGCACATAGGCCTCACCATTCAGGCTCAAAGAAATCATATCCTCGGAAACATCAGCGGAGAGCACGCCAATCTGAGCACAGCGCAATCCGGCTTCCTGCAAGGCCACTTCAAAAGCCACCGCATTCTCAGGCATCACAGCAGCAAGGATCTCGTAGTCATCCCCGCCCGTAATAGCAGTCTCACGGAACGCAGTATCTCTTGCAATCATAGCTGAGGCGGCATCAGAAAATGGTACATTCTCCAGCCTGACAGCAGCCTGAACCTGCGATGTTCGGCACATATGGCCAAGGTCGGCAATCAACCCATCCGAGATATCCATCGCAGCAACAGCATAATCACGAAGCGCAGAAACAGCAGCAACGCGTGGCTGTGGCAACAGATACCGGTTTAGCAGGAAATCACGATGTTCAGCAGAAAGCTCAAGCTCGCCAGCCAGTTCATCGTCCAACCGCAATTTCAAACCAAGCGCAGCGTCACCAATAGTGCCCGTCACATAAAGCAGTGCACCGGCAACAGCCTCATTACGGCGAACCACCTGCCCTTTTGGCACCTGACCAAAAGCAGTGACGGAAAGCAGCGGGCCTTGCGGGCAGGAAATCGTATCCCCGCCAAGCAGATCAATCTGAAACTGATCCTGAACCAACTTCAGGCCGCGGCAGAACTCGGCAACCCACTCTTCGCCAATCTCTTTGGAAAGGCCAAGGCCCAGCAGATAGCCCTTGGGCTCTGCGCCTTTTGCAGCCAGATCGGAAAGGTTCACACCAAGCGCTTTTTGCGCGACTTCAAAGGGAGGATCGTTTTTAAAAAAATGAACCCCTGCCATCAGCATGTCCTTGGTCACAACCAAATCACATCCGGTGTCAGGGGTAAAAACAGCAGCATCATCTTGCAGATGCACAGCGCCTGCGTTGGTGGCAAGCGGCGCAAAATAGCGCTCAATAAGCGAGAACTCTCCCGGTCTGGAACTGGCAGCTTTCTCGCTCATGTAATCAGTCTTCGAATTCGGACTGACGCAGCTCGCGAGCCAGACGGTTCATAATACCGTTGACCAGACGTGCTTCATCTCCTTCATAGAAGGACTTCGCAACATCAATGTACTCATTGATGATCACACGGGCCGGAACGTCTTTCTTGCGCAAAAACTCTGCACAGCCAACGCGCAGGATCGCACGCAAGGTGGTATCGATGCGCTTCAGCGGCCAGTCTTCGGAAAGCGCTGTGTGAATGCGAGGGTCAATGCGCAGCTGGTCTTCGAACACAGCCTGCACCAGATCGCGGAACCACGCAGGGTCCGCATCGCGGTACTGCTCGCCGTCCACTTCCTGACCAAGGCGGTAAGCTTCGTACTCGTTCAGCACATCATTCAGACGTGCACCAGTGATTTCCATCTGATACACGGCCTGAACAGCAGCCAACCGGGCAACACCGCGTTTGTTAGCGGGCCTTACTTCAGCGTTTTTCTTGTTGTTTTCAGTTGTCATTCTAAACCTTACACACCGAACCGGTCGCGCACGTCAATCATAGCAAGACAAGCTTCAGCAGCACCGCCGCCCTTGTTCTTCTTGGAAACGCTTGCGCGCGCCCATGCCTGATCATCGTTCTCAACTGTCTGGATACCGTTACCAACTGCAACATTAGCATCCACAGAAAGATCCATGATCGCACGAGCCGACTCGTTAGAAACGATGTCGTAATGGGTGGTTTCACCGCGAATTACAACACCGAGCAATACAAAACCGTCATAATCTGCTTCGCCATTTTCCATTGCGGTTAACGCCATGGAAAGCGCAGCAGGAATTTCGAGCACACCAGGAACAGCCAGTCGAGAGATTTTCGCCCCTTCACGCTCCAGCACATCTGCAGCACCTTCGTACAGGGCATCTGCCAGATCTTCGTAAAAACGTGCTTCAATAACAAGAATGTGCGGAACCGCGCTCATTTTAATTCTCCTAATGCCAACCAGTTCTTTTCGCTGCATCAATCAGCAAAGCTGGTTAAGGCCACGGGTACGGACAGTACCCACGTATGTGCGCTCAGGAACCATGCCCCAAGCGAAATGTCCAGTTATTTCCTGCGGAATTTTTTGGCTATAAGGCTATTTTGCAATTTCTGCAAGACTTGGAAACTCTGCAAGACGCGCAACGTACCGTGCCATCATGTCCACTTCCAAGTTTATCTCATCCCCCTGCGCCCTGTCGGACCACGTGGTCACTTCCAGAGTGTGTGGAATGAGGAACACGGAAAATGTATTTCCTTCAGCCTCGTTGACCGTCAAAGAGGTGCCATCCAGCGCAACAGATCCCTTCTTCGGGATAAACCGTGCGAACTCAGGAGCACACTCAAATTTCAGGTAAACGCTCTCAGGGTGTTCGGTCCGCTCCACAATGGTGGCTTTGCCATCCACATGACCCAGAACAAGGTGACCGCCCAGCTCCGCGCCCATGGAAAGGGAACGTTCCAGATTAACCCGCTTGCCGACGCACCAGTCCTTCACAGTGGTCAGGGCCAGTGTCTCAGCAGCAGATTCAACGGTAAACCAGTTCTGCTCGCCGTCGCGACCTTTCGCAACAACAGTGTGGCAGACGCCGGAACAGGCGATGGACGCGCCAATTTCAATCCCGTCAGGATCGTAAACAGTTCCAATTTTCGCTCTCTGACCTGCAGCAATCTGCTCCAGCTCAAGGATTGTTCCAACGTCACTAACGATGCCCGTAAACACCTAGAACCTCTCTTTTGGCGTATACCGCCACAACAGATCTTCACCCACATGGCGCAGCATCTGCTTGTTATAACCGTCTTGCAAACTCTCCAGACCTTCAAAGCCGAATGGCAAAAGGCCGTCAGAACCAACTGTACTGGTTCCCTGGAAAATCAAAAGCTCATCCACCAGATCCTGCTGAAGCAGGCCGTGTGCCAGTTCGGCGCCGCCCTCAACCATGATCTGGGAGAGACCATGCATGTAAAGCGCATCCAGTGCCTTATCAAGACATACCTTGCCATTTCTGAGGCAGTCATTGACGATAACTGTCACACCTTCCCGCTCAAGCGCGCTGACACGGTGATCCGGCGCATTATCGCCAATCACCACCCACAAAGAATTGCTCTCTGCGTTCTGCACAAGCTTAGAGGAAAGCGGAATACGCGCCTGACTGTCAAACACCACCGGCTGCGGCGAACGATGCGCCATGCCCGGTAAGCGAACAGACAGCTCCGGGTCATCTTCCAGAACTGTACCGATGCCCACCACGATCGCATCCATCTGCGCCCGCATGGCATGCACCAGCTGGCGTGACAGCGGGCTGGAGATCGCCACCTGCCCCGCACCACGCTTGCCAATGTAACCGTCTTTGGAAACAGCCATCTTGAGCTGCACAAACGGGCGCTCATTGAGGATACGGGAGATATGACCGCGCACAGCTTCACGGCATTCCTTCTCAAGAACGCCAATCAGCACTTCTACGCCGCCCTCTTCCAAAATCTTCTTGCCGCGCCCTGCCACTGCCGGATTTGGGTCCGCTGTGCCATAAACAACACGGCTGACACCAGCAGCCACCAACGCCCGCGCACAAGGGCCAGTCCGCCCGTAATGCGCACACGGCTCAAGGGTCACATACGCAGTCGCGCCCTTGGCATGCTCACCAGCATCCTTGATGGCCAGCACTTCAGCGTGAGAACCACCCGGAGGCAACGTCGCACCCTGTCCCACGATGACCGGGCCATCACCAAAATCTTTTGTCAGGATTGCACCAACCGGAGGATTGGGCCATGTGCGGCCCTTTGCGCGAATGCCATAGCTGAGTGCGGCCGCCATAAAGCGTTCGTGCTCAGCTCGCTCCTTTGCATTTAATGCTTTGTGACCAGACAAAGCTGTCCCCCTGCCAGCGCTAAAGCGTATCGCCGAAAAGTGTCCGCCGGTTTTCGGATAAAGATACGCGAACTGCTTTAAAGCGTATTCCTCAAATGGATTTGACGTAACCCGAACAGAATATACGTCACAGACAACGAAAAGCCAGAGCTTAGGTCCGCGGCGGCATCATCAGCGGATCAACATCCGCATCGGAAAGCTCATCCAGCAGAGCCTCGAAATCCTTGGCTTCACGGAAATTCTTGTAAACAGAAGCGAACCGCACATAAGCCACATCGTCAAGGGTTTTCAGCCCTTCCATGACCAAATGACCAATATCTTCCGCCACAACATCGCTCTCACCGGAACTTTCCAGCTGGCGAACCAGTCCGCTCACCATGCGCTCGATACGCTCAGGTTCCACCGGACGTTTGCGGGTTGCGATCAAAACAGAGCGCATCAGCTTTTCGCGATCAAACGGCACGCGACGCCCATTGCGCTTAATAACGGTCAGCTCGCGCAGCTGAACACGTTCAAAGGTGGTAAAACGACCACCACAAGTCTGGCAGACTCTGCGTCGACGGATAGCTGTATTATCCTCGGTTGGGCGTGAATCCTTCACCTGGGTGTCCTCACCCCCGCAATACGGACAACGCATCTCGCCTGCCTCCTTAACTAAACACTGAAGAACCGCCGAAGGGATCTCCGGCGGTTCTTCTCGTTTAAATTAGTTTTTGTAGATTGGGAACCGGGCAGTAAGGGCCAGTACCTTCTCTTTGACCTGTGCTTCCACAGCTTCGTTGCCGTCAACGGAATTTGTCTTACGCAGACCTTCCAGAACCTCGGTAATCAGCTTACCGATTTCACGGAATTCTTCCTTGCCGAAGCCGCGGGATGTGCCAGCAGGCGTACCAAGGCGGATACCGGAAGTGATGGTAGGCTTCTGAGGATCAAGCGGAACACCGTTCTTGTTACAGGTGATATTCGCACGGCCCAGAGAAATCTCTGCATTCTTACCGGTCAGGTTCATTGGACGCAGGTCAACCAGCATCAGGTGCGTGTCGGTACCACCGGAAACGATGTCCAAACCACCTTCAACAAGGGTCTCAGCCAGAACCTGTGCGTTCTCAACAACGTCTTTTGCGTAGGTCTTGAACTCAGGACGCAGCGCTTCACCGAAGGCAACAGCCTTACCAGCGATCACGTGCATCAGAGGACCACCCTGCAGACCTGGGAAGATCGCGGAGTTGATTTTCTTCGCAATGTCAGCGTCGTTGGTCACAACCAGACCACCGCGAGGACCACGAAGGGTCTTGTGGGTGGTGGATGTTGCAACATGTGCATGCGGGAACGGGCTTGGGTGCTGACCACCCGCAACCAGACCTGCAAAGTGCGCCATGTCGACCCACAGGTACGCGCCCACTTCGTCAGCGATTGCGCGGAATGCAGCAAAGTCAATCTCACGAGAGTATGCAGAACCGCCAGCGATGATGATCTTAGGCTGATGTTCTTTTGCAAGCTCGCGCACTTCGTCCATGTTGATGCGGCCAGTGTCGGTGTTCAGGCCGTACTGAACAGCGTTGAACCACTTACCGGACATGTTAGGACGTGCACCGTGTGTCAGGTGACCACCCGCATCAAGGCTCATGCCGAGCAGAGTGTCGCCTGGTTTAGCCAGCGCAAGAAGAACAGACTGGTTAGCCTGGGAACCGGAGTTCGCCTGCACGTTTGCAAACTCACAGCCGAACAGTGTCTTCACACGATCGATCGCAAGCTGCTCAACAATGTCGACATACTCACAACCACCGTAGTAACGGCGGCCAGGGTAACCTTCAGCGTATTTGTTGGTCAGAACGGAACCCTGTGCTTCCAGCACAGCGCGGGACACGATATTTTCCGAAGCGATGAGTTCAATCTCGTTCTGCTGACGAGAAAGCTCTTTATTGATTGCCTCGAGAAGCTCTGGGTCACCAGAAGCCAGGCTACCTGTAAAGAACTCTGGGTAGAGCGGCGTCGTAATTGGACTATCCGATACGGACATAGGTGGACCTCATTACAAGGTTGGAGCAACAAACTGACGAAACGTCCCAATATCGTTTCGCATTCCGATCCCCGACAAGTTGTAGCTTCGGGTGCTTAGCCCATTAACATATAGGGGGTAATGAACCAAGCTTTGTTCATAGGAATTGCGCAATAGTATTGCCGCCATCACCCAAAATTTATGAATTACGCATCTTGAGGTTGTAATTTACGTTCCAGCTTACGGAGCGCCAGTTGTTTCAGATGCGATTCGCTCGCATTACGAGGCCCCACCACAAACACCTCAACACCGCTCTGAGCACAGATTGCGGACATGCGAATAGCATTCCCAACCAGCCGTGTTTCAAAATAGACCTGTCCCAGTTTAGGCATCTGGCCCCTCGCCTCACTTCTCTCAGATTCGTAAATTGCTCAATCAGTTTTAGCAGTTAGAGTGCGACAGTGCAGGCACCCACACAGCCAATTCCCCAAAAGAAAAAGGCCGCCCCGACAAACGCCGGAAGCGACCTTTAATTCGAAACTGTGAAGCCTGCTTACTGAGCAGAGGCCTGCGCCAGCGGATCAACACTTGCTGAATACAGACCATCCTTGTCGTAGATGTCATCACGGAAGTGGACCATGCCATCGCTGAGCGCCCATGCGGTCACATAGGACAGATGCAGCGGAATGCGGCTCTTCATCTTCACATCCAGACGTTCACCGGAGTTGATGGTCGCATCCACGCGGGAACGGGTCCACTCAGGCGTTGTGGAGCCCAGCAACCATGTCACCAGCTCACGCACGTTCTGTACGCGCACACAGCCGGAAGAATGGAAGCGATAGCCTTCGCCAAACAGAGACTGCTCTGGCGTGTCATGCAGGTAAACCTGATGGGTGTTGTTGAAGTTGATACGGATGCTGCCCATGGAGTTGCCTTCGCCCGGCTCCTGCGTAAAGCGATACTTGGTCGCTTCATCCGTGTTCCAGTCGATCTCCTGCCACTGCTTCTCTTTTCCATACCAGTCGAAGATATGGATATTGTTCTTCGCCAGATACTGCGGATCCTTCTGCATTTTCGGAATAAGATCTTTCCGGATAATGCTGACGGGAACAGTCCAGTACGGGTTGAAATTCACCTCATAGATCGCAGAGCTCAGGATCGGAGACTGGCGATCCTGCTTGCCAACAACAGCAGTGTGGCGAGAACGAACGCGGCCATTCTCAACAACCTCAATACGAGCTGCCGGAATGTTCACGTTCACATAGGTATCACTCACGTTATCAGCCAGAGCCGAAACGCGCTCCAGATTGGTGCGCAGCTGCTGTAAACGCACCTCAACAGGCACATTCATGGCAATCACAGTCGCGCGGCCCACAACACCATCTGGTGTCAGGCCATGTCGCAGCTGGAAACGACGCACAGCTGAATCAACGTAGCTGTCAAAAACTTCAGAAACACCAGCATGCTGCGCCATGTCGCCAGAAACAATCAGGCGCTGTCGCAGGGAAGCAATCGCCGGTGCACGCATACCAATGCGCAGAACCTTTTTGGTGGAGACTTCAGGCCAGCCACCATTGAGGGCGATGCGCTCATAATCGAGAATCGCATCAATCATGTACTGGGTGGTCTGCTTGGAGATAATCGGCGCCACAAAGTCGATCTGCTCCAGAGATGAAACACCCTCATCAAAGGTGTCTTCCCACTCTGTGCCCTGACCAACAATCGGCTGCTCAGTGACGACCGGAGCTGGCTCGGTCACAGCTTGCTGGATGTTTCCGCTGTAGGAAAGCAACCCAGGAACTTTAACCTGCGCCTGTGCGGACATCATACCTGCAGAAAGACCCGTACTCACAACGAGAGCAAGAGCAAGTTTGCTGCGGTTTAAAAGAGGTGCCAACACGAAATAGTTCTCCTAGCAATCAATCGTCCCGTAAGATTCCATGCGAACTTGGTAAACAGAGACTTAACATGGCAAATCTACATGGCATTATCTGCGCAAACTCGCAAGACTTCCGCCAAAACTCGGGGAGGAACATCTGTTGGTGAATTAGAGAAAGTGATCGGCTCCCTGAACAAATCAGAGTTGACAGTTTCTAAATTTCAAAAAACCAACAGTACTTTTTCAGCCCGAAAAGTGAGCAAGTGTCTTCCTCACTCAATGTGACCGTTTAATGGCTATTTACCCTAAGTGGGAAAAAGGTGGCTGCTGTGCAGGTGTTCGTTCCGACCTAGTGCAAGAAAGCAACAATCAGGCCGACTTACTCACAGATGCCTGTTGCGAGGCTGGCCTGCCCTTCTGCCAGCACGCCTGAAACCACATCTGAACCAGCCAGGCATTGAACCGGCAATTTCATCCAGACAAGCAAAAATACCGCTCCCGGTTTCGGAAGCGGTATTTTTTGAAAGGTCAGAAACCACTCTGAAATCAGAGACGGTAGAGGATTTGATCTGTCCAGAAGCGTTCCAGACGACGCAGGGACCGGTTTAGCTCCTCAAAGTTCTCGGTTGAGAGCTCACCAACCTGCTCAACAGAAAGGATATGACGACTATAAAGATCGTCAACAATCTGAGCAATTTCACGTCCTTTGTCCGTCAGGCTCACACGTACGGAACGGCGATCCATCTGGGAACGTTCATGATTGATGTATCCGGTTTCTACGAGCTTCTTAAGGTTATAAGAAACGTTAGAACCTAGATAATAACCGCGAGTACGAAGCTCGCCTGCAGTCAGCTCGGCGTCGCCGATGTTGAAAAGAAGCAGCGCCTGAACGCTGTTCACATCGGAACGACCCATCCGGTCAAACTCATCTTTGATGACGTCAAGAAGGCGACGATGCAAACGCTCAATGAGCGTAAGTGCCTCAAGGTACGCAGGCTTCAGCCCTACCGTTTCTTCTTCTTGCGCCAAGACCTCAACGGCCCTGTTTGTATTGATCATCTGGTTGCGCCTCATGTCCATATTTTTCGTGCGTTCGTATTTTTATCAGCACTTGAAGCAAATTTACGCGACCGCTTCTAAGAACCGCTTAAGAGACACGATGAATTATTTCTTAATCACTAGCAAGCGTGTAGACCTTTCCGTTAACCCTCTGTTTACCCTGACTTCCGAAGCAAGTGGATGATGCCGGAGAAGTCGACGTTTTCCCCGCCATTGTTACAGTATTCCTCATAAAGGCGAGCCGCTTTTTCACCCATAGGTGTATTCGCCCCACTCGAATCTGCTGCCTCTTCCGCCAGTAACAAATCTTTAAGCATCATTGGCGCTGCAAAGCCGGGTTTGTATTCATTGTTGGCTGGCGAAGTCGGGACCGGTCCGGGAATCGGGCAGTAAGAGGTCAAAGACCAACACTGACCAGAAGACTTGGAGGAGATGTCATAAAGCTTCTGTGGGTCCAGACCCAGCTTCTCAGCCAAAACAAACGCCTCGCAGGTACCGATCATCGAAATACCAAGCAACATGTTGTTACAGATCTTTGCCGCCTGCCCAGCGCCAGCATCACCAGCATGAACAATTGAGGCTCCCATGATATCCAGGAGCGGTTTAGCCCGTTCAAATGCAGCATCAGGCCCACCAACCATAAAGGTCAATGTGCCGTTCGCAGCACCCACAATACCACCGGAAACCGGAGCATCGACCATGTCCATGCCAGCTTCGCTCGCTGCTTTTGCAACATCGCGGCTGCTGTCCACATCGATAGTCGAGCTATCAACAAACAGCGTGCCCTTTGGTGCATGCGCAAGAATGCCATCCGCGCCCGTATAAACGGCGCGAACATGCTTCCCTGCTGGCAGCATGGTAACAACAGCCTGAACGTCGCGGACTGCTTCAACCGCAGATGTGGCAACCTGCCCACCTGCGGCCTGAAACGCAGCACGCGCCTCTTCAGAAAGATCTACACCGACGACTTCATGTCCGGCTTTGACAAGATTTGCAGCCATAGGGCCGCCCATATTGCCAAGACCAATAAAAGCAACGCGAAGAACAGTTTCTCCCATTGCATCCTCCCGAAAATCGCCGTCCGTCTGGATTTTGAACATTTAGAACTTGCCCGAAGCTGATCACCTAGGGTTCGCTCAGATCAAATTGACGTGAACGGCCGTTTGCAAAACGATAAATTTCAATGAGTTACAGACCAAACACGACTTTGGTCGATCAGGCCCGCTCCTCTCGCTCTGCAAGATAAAGCAGAACGAGGTAAACGGCGATTGCACTGATGTAGAATACCACCTCGGTCGGACTACGACCAAAGACCATGGGGAACACGGAATACATCACCACCTGGGCCAGTGAGCGGAACAGCCACATGACTGTTCCCCAGCTAGAAAGCAGCCACAAACCAATGGCTGTCACCAGATCAAGAATCGCGAAAAAGATAATGGTGGACTGCACTTGCACGCCCACATCCTCAAACGGCATGCCATCAATCAGACGCACACCGATAATCGCGCTCCAATAGTTGAGGCCAGCAAACAGCATGAACACAGCAAGCAGCCTGACATACGCATGCAGCAAAAACTGAAAGGAGGGAACCCTCTTCATCAGCTCTACAAAAACGCCAGGCATACTCTTAGCTCCACCTTACTCATCCGCCTCAACAACAGGCAGGAGGCCCCTCGCCCCGTTAAAATACGAGGTCACCCCCCTTCGGTGACATAAAATGGGCCTCAACATCAACTGTTTTTATTTCATCAAGGCTTGAATGCTGCCATTTAGGTGCATGATCCTTATCGATAATCACAGCTCGCACACCTTCATAGAAGTCCTTGCCCAGCAGGATCTGTGAAACAATCCGATGCTCCATGATCATGCAGTCCTTCATGGAAAGCCCTTCACCGCGCCGCACCTGCTGGAAAGCCACTTCCATACTCAGCGGGGAACGCTTTGAGATCGTACCCAGAGCTGCTGCTGCAAAATCATCATGCTCAGAACCCAAAAGCTTACGCAGACGATCCACAACTTCCAGCGTGCTCTCAGCACCAAAGCACTCATCCACCACATCTGCTTTGGCATGCAGCGGTGCAGGTCCCGGATCAAACGCATAGCGCGCCAGCACTGGCTCCACATCCTGCACCTCGCACAGCGCCTCTTCCAGAGCCGCCATATCATCCCGCTTCATCGCATGAGTGAGAATACCGGTCCAGTAGCAATCTGCCTGTTTCAGACGCTCACCGGTCATAGCGCAATACATGCCCGTGTTCTGAGGCATTTTCGGCAGGAAGTGACTGCCGCCCACATCCGGGAAGAAGCCAATCGCTGTCTCCGGCATCGCGAACAATGTCTTCTCACTACCAACGCGGTAAGCCCCATGCACAGATATGCCGACACCGCCACCCATCACGATCCCATCAATCAAGGCAATCAACGGCTTAGGATAGCTCTCCATGTAGGTGTTCAGGCGATACTCATCCGCAAAGAACGGCAGACTCTTGTCGATATTCTCCGGGCCGTTTTCAGCCACCTGACGAATATCACCACCTGCGCAGAAGGCTTTCTCGCTGTTACTCTTGATGAGAACATGATGGACCGCATCATCAATCAGCCAGCGCTCCAGCTGCCGATGCATGGCAACACACATCTCATGTGTCAGAGCATTCAGCGCCTTCGGGCGATTGAGAATGATCAGGCCCGCATGGCCTTTCTCTTCAAAAAGAACATCAGTAGTTTCGGACAAGACATCCCCCACATATTCCTGTTGCACAGCGCACCTATTCATTTGCTAAAAATGTTAGGCGTATCTCCGCGCAGTAGACACCGAGTTTCGGGCAAAGATACGCAACACGGGAGCCAAAGCAGCTCCCTCAATTCATCCTATGAAGAACCAGCTAGGCAGCTCAAGCCTTCATCAGCTCACGCGCCACGATGACGCGCATGATCTCGTTGGTACCTTCCAGAATCTGATGCACCCGCAAGTCACGCAAATGACGCTCCAGCGGATAATCCTTCAGATACCCGTAACCACCATGGATCTGCAGCGCCTCATTGACCACCTTGAAGCCCGTATCCGTCGCAAGTCGCTTGGCCATCGCTGCCATCTTGGTCACCTGTGGATCTTTCCTGTCCAACATGTAAGCCGCTTTGTGTAGCAGCAGCCGCGCTGCTTCCAGCTCAGTCGCCATATCCGCCACTTTGAACTGCAACGCCTGAAATTGCGCCAGAGACCGCCCAAACTGCTTGCGCTCGTCCATATACTGCAGCGCCCGGTCCAGACAGAACTGCGCCCCGCCAAGAGAGCAGGCACCAATGTTCAGACGACCACCATCAAGCCCTGCCATCGCAATAGAAAAGCCCTGCCCTTCTGCGCCAACCAGGTTGGCCACCGGCACACGGCAATCCTCAAAGATCACCTGCGCCGTCGGCTGACTGCACCACCCCAGCTTATGCTCGTTGGCACCAAAGGAGAGACCCGGCGCATCTTTCTCAACGACAATACAGGATATCCCCTTCGGCCCATCCTCACCGGTGCGCACCATGCAGACATAAACATCCGACACACCACCACCGGAGATAAAGGACTTGGAACCGTTGATCACATAATGATCCCCGTCCCGTACAGCCCGCGTTCTCAAAGATGCCGCATCAGAACCAGCACCCGGCTCTGTCAGGCAATAACTCGCTACTTTCTCCATGCTGCAAAGATCAGGGAGAAATCTCTGCCGCAGCTCATCAGACCCAAACCGGTCCAGCATACCCGCTGCCATGTTATGGATGGAAAGAAACGCAGACGTGGAAACACAGCCCTTGGAAAGCTCTTCAAAGATCAACGCCCCATCAAGCCGCCCCAGCTGAGAGCCGCCCACATCCTCACGCACATACAGTCCGCCCAGACCCAGCGCAGCCGCCTTGCGAAGCACATCCAGAGGGAAATGAGATTTCGCATCCCACTCCGCAGCAAAAGGCGCCATCTCCTCCTGCGCAAACCCGGCAGCCATATCAACAAAGGCACGTTGATCTTCGTTCAGTTCAAATTCCATGGAATCCGTCCTCCCAGCCAACGGCCTCCCACAACCATCAGCCCCAATATTGAAGTAATTGCGTCAATCGGTAGACCCGTACCCAAACTGCGTCAATTCTCGGAAAGACCAAGATAAGACCAATTGCTCAGTCAAAACAGCGCCCCGTACACAACAACGTTCAAAAAACGCAAAGCTTTCAAACCAACGCAATAAATCGCGCAAAGCTGAAACTGGCGTCCAATTCTGAACTGATTCCCCACTTGTTCCCGTTGCGTTTCCAATCTGCTGAGGGGATAACAAGGTCGTCCACTATTAAATTGCACGGAAAGCGAAAACCTTTCTGCGATTCTAAAGAAGCTTTGGAACACAAAAAGAATTTGAGTTTTATCAAGCAAACACACCGTGCTATCTGACATCAAATGCCCTAGTAGTTTTGAGTAAGCCGTCGCTCTCAGCTCTACGAGAGCGCCAACAACCAGTCATTCAGGTGAGTTACCATGCCGTTTGCCAATGAATCGCATTCTTCCGTAGACATGAACCAGATTTTGAACGGCCGCCGAATGCGTCGCAATCGTCACAGCGATTGGTCCCGTCGCCTTATCCGCGAAAACACAATCACCACTGACGACTTGATCTGGCCAATCTTTCTGATTGATGGCGAAAAGAAAACGGAACCAGTTGCTTCCATGCCGGGCGTTGAGCGCTATTCTGTCGATATGGCAGTGCGCGCCGCTGAGCAGGCAGCTGAACTGGGCATTCCGGTCATTGCACTGTTCCCGAACACAGATCCAGACCTGCGCGACGAAATGGGCACCGAAGCGCTGAATGACAGCAACCTCACTTGCCGCGCTCTTCAGGCGATCAAGGCAGAAGGTTTCCCTGTTGGTCTGATGACGGACGTTGCACTTGATCCATACACCTCTCACGGCCACGACGGTCTGATGGCCGGTGATAAGATCATCAACGACGAAACCGTCGATCAGCTCTGCCGTCAGGCACTTATTCAAGCAGAAGCAGGCTCTGACATCATTGCTCCATCCGACATGATGGATGGTCGCATCGGCGCAATCCGTTATGCGCTGGACAATCAGGGCTTTGAGAACCTTCAGATCATGGCGTACTCCGCAAAATACGCTTCTGCCTTCTACGGCCCATTCCGCGACGCTGTCGGCTCCAATGCCAACCTGAAGGGCGACAAGCGCACCTATCAGATGGACCCAGCCAACACAGATGAAGCACTGAAAGAAGCAGAGCTGGATCTGGCAGAAGGCGCGGACATGATCATGGTGAAGCCTGGCATGCCGTACCTCGATATTCTCCGTCGCATCAAAGATACCTTCCTTGCACCAACCTACGCCTATCAGGTCTCTGGTGAGTACGCGATGATTTGCGCAGCAGCTCAAAACGGCTGGATGGACAAGGACAAGGCGATGATGGAAAGCCTGATGGCCTTCAAACGCGCCGGTGCAGATGGCGTCTTAACCTACTTTGCACCTGAACTTGCGAAAAAACTGAACGGCAAATAAAGCCTGTAAAACAAGACACCTGCGAGAACAAAATATGCCAAAGGTGGCCTCACCTCTTCTCACCCTGTCCAACATTGAAGAGGCTGCAAACAACATCAAGGGCGCGGTGATTTCAACACCGCTCCTGCCAGCAGCTCAACTGGATGCCATCACCGGTGCCTCCGTTTTCGTCAAATACGAAAACATGCAGGCCACCAACGCATTCAAAGAGCGCGGCGCCCTGAACAAGCTGCTTCACTTGACAGAAGAAGAAAAGAGCCGCGGCGTGATTGCCATGTCCGCAGGCAACCACGCACAGGCCGTGGCGTTGCACGCACAGCGCCTTGGCATTCCCGCTCTCATCGTCATGCCCAACGGCACACCTTATGTGAAGGTGGAGGCAACCAAAGCCTATGGCGCCAAAGTCGTCCTCGCAGGCGAAACCGTCGACGATGCTAAGAAAGAAGCCGACCGCCTCTCTGAGGAACACGGCTACATCTGGGTCCACCCGTTCGATGATTTGCAGGTCATTGCAGGCCAGGGCACCATTGCCCTTGAAATGCTGAAGGATCAGCCGGATCTGGACACCCTGATCGTGCCAGTCGGTGGCGGCGGAATGATCTCTGGCATCGCAGTTGCAGCCAAAGCGATCAAACCAGATATCGAAATCATCGGCGTTGAAAGCGAGCTCTACCCATCCATGTACGCCGCGCTGCGCGACGAACCGATGGAATGTGGCGGCAACTCGCTGGCAGAAGGTATCGCGGTGAAAGTGCCCGGCACTTACACCCAGCAGCTGGTCAAAGAATATGTCGATGACATCCTGCTGGTCAGCGAAAGCCAGATTGAGGAAGCCATCAACATCTTCCTCACCCGCCTGAAAACCGTAGCTGAAGGCGCTGGAGCAGCCGGGCTCGCTGCTATGTGCGCCCATCCGGAGCGCTTCAAAGGCAAAAAAGTTGGACTTGTCCTCTGCGGCGGCAACATTAATCCACGCCTGCTGGCTTCCATCGCACTGCGCCAGCTGGTTCGACTCGGCAACATCATTCACATCCGCTGCAACATCCCGGATCGTCCGGGCATCCTTGGCGAAATCTCAACCACCATTGGCCAGCTGGGCGGCAACATTCTGGAAGTCTCCCACCACCGCCTGTTCCTCGATGTCTCTGTGAAAGGAGCAACGTTGGATGTGGCCATTGAGACGCGCGATAACCAGCACGCCAAAGAGATCATCGCGGCACTGGAAGCCGGAGATATCCACGTCACACTGCTCTCCTCCGGTGAGATGCGGTTCTAGGCTTATCCACGCCTGACAGTACGACAAACAATCAGAACAAGCGCCAAACTCTTGCGTTGGCGCTTGTGCAACTATTTTGATCCGCGCAAAAATATCCTCACATGCCGGATTCTACAAAAATAGTTTACTACTCCCGCTTGAAACTTGAAAATGCACACCCAATTCTACTGAAAGACGCTGGGGAAGACCTCAGCACAGTTGAATCTAACCGAGGAAGAAATGAGCCAGCAAGTGAGCGCGCACCCCAACACTTATTATGATCCCTACCTTAATCCGCACTTGTTTGATGGTGTGCGGAAAAAGCGGATCTTTGCGTGCGTTTTTGATGTCATCGCGATTACCATTCTGTTTGGTATCGCTTTCGTCGTCATTACCTTTCTCGGCATTCTGACGCTTGGCCTTGCATGGCTGTTGTTCCCTGCAATCTGGCCACTTGTTGCCCTTGCCTACACCGCATTCTCACTGGGCGGATACAACTCTGCAACACCGGGTATGCGCGCGTTTGGGCTGGAAATGCGCCTGCAGAATGGTGGCCGCCCATATCCGCTCTACGCAGCAATCCACGTTCTGCTCTTTTATTTCTCGGTAACAATACTCAGCCCTTTTGTCCTCATAGTCTCATTGTTTAGTGACCAAAAGCGACTGCTCCATGATATCGTGCTAGGTGCCGTTATTATGAATTCCCCGGTGGATAGTCTGCATCGATAACAAACCAATGATGCAACGTGCAGTGACGAACCCGCCCGGACCCTCTAATAACGTGTGAAAGAGTAGCACGAGCGGGGACGCGCATGGAGAACCTGAACATACCGATGATCCTGACCTTTGTGATCATCGGATTCACGATTGTCCTTTATGCGCTGGAACGCATCGCCATCGAAATCGTAGCACTTGGCTCCATCGTAGCCCTCATGCTGCTGTTCATGGCTTTCCCACATACACTCAATGGATCACCGATCAGGCCGGAGGATTTTCTCTCCGGCTTTTCCAATCAGGCCCTGATCACGGTGATCTGCTTGCTCATAGTCGGGCAAGGCCTCTTCCAGACAGACGCTCTCGACAAACCCGCGCAGGCCATCCTGCGTATGTCAAAACAGCGCCGTTGGCTCGCCACCGGACCGCTGCTTATCACCGTCGGCATCGTCAGCGCGTTTTTGAACAACACGCCTGTCGTGGTCATCACACTGCCGATTTTGACCACTGTTGCTGCCGCGCATAGCACCTCTTCCTCACGTTTTCTTATGCCCCTCTCGTTCATCACGATCCTGGGCGGCATGACAACAATGATCGGCTCCTCCACCAACCTGCTCGTCGCCAACGTGGCCAACGCAACCGGTGAAGTCCGCATCAATTTCTTCACCTTCACCGCATTCGGCGCCATTCTGGCAGCCGTAGGTGCCGTCTATGTTCTGTTCGTTCTGCCACGCGTCCTCAAACCGCGCCAAACCATGGCGGAAGAATTCACTGGCAAAGACGGACGTCAGTTTATTGCACAGATTCCAATAGTTTACGGCCATCCTCTGGTTGGTGAGAAGGCCGTTGCAGGCATGTTTCCTGCCCTGAAAGAAATGACCGTTCGCCTGATCCAGCGCGGCGAACGCCCGCTCCTGCCTCCGTTCGAAGAGGTCCAGTTGCAGCCGGGCGATACCGTAATCGTCGCCGCCACCCGCGACACCCTCACCCGCGCCATCAGCCAACGCCACCCCCTCCTTCCAGCAGACGCAAACGAAAGCCCAACCAGCGAAGCAGAGCACGCTTCTCCATCCGGCACCCTCACCCTTGCTGAAGCAGTTATTGCCCCCGGCTCGCGCCTGATTGGCCGCACGCTTTCCATGACAAGTTTCCACGCTGATACCGGCTGTGTGGTGACCGGATTGCAGCGCCGCAGCCGCATGCCACGCATGCCGATGACTGATATCCGTATGGAATCCGGGGATGTTTTGCTGATCGCTGGCAACCGTGAAGAAATCAACCGTCTGCGCGGCAACCGAGATGTCCTCCTCATGGACTGGTCCGCAACAGAACTACCTCAAAGACAATATGCCCGCCGCGCGCTGGCCATTTTTGTTGCCATGATCACGCTAGCAGTCACCGGAATTGTGCCAATTATGGTCGCCTCCGTTGCTGCAACCTTCGCCATGATCACCTTCGGTTGCCTCAACATCCGCCAGACCCTGCGCACCATCGACAGCCGTATCTTCATGCTGATCGGCGCCTCGATCGCAGCCTCGTTAGCACTGGAAGCAACAGGTGGTGACGATGCCATCGCCTCGGCACTTCTCAACATCGCCGATGGCCGATCGCCGGCATTTGTCCTCTCCTTGCTCTTTGCTGTTGTCGCTGTCTTAACCAACTTACTCAGCAACAACGCAACCGCGGTGCTGTTTACGCCCATTGCAATTGAAATGGCGCACCGGGTTGGCGTACCGGTAGAGCCCTTCATCGTTTGCCTGATTTTTGCAGCAAATTGCTCATTTGCAACGCCAATCGGGTATCAGACAAACCTCATCGTTATGGGTCCAGGCCACTACCGTTTCTCAGATTTCCTCTTCGCCGGCACACCTCTCGCCATAATCATATGGTTGACCTTCTCATTTGCAGCTCCTTACTATTATAATCTGTAAGGCCAGCGATAAATAAAGAAGAGAGAGGGACGCGCTAGGTGACACGGCAAGCCTATGATAACCCGCAGTTTTATCTGACTGCCCCCACGGATTGCCCCTACCTGCCAGATCGTAAAGAACGCAAAGTCTTCACGCATCTTGTTGGACCCAATGCCCCTGCGCTCAACGACGTTCTCACACAAGGCGGCTTTCGTCGCTCTCAGAATATCGCCTATCGTCCTGCCTGCGAAGATTGCCGAGCTTGCGTCTCTATCCGCGTCTGCGCTCAGGAGTTCAAGTGGACCAAATCGCTCAAGCGCGTCTGGAAAGACAATCAGGATCTGATTGGTACTGAGCTGCCACCCGGCCCGTCGACTGAGCAATACGACCTGTTCCATGAATATCTGAATGCCCGCCACACCAATGGCGGCATGACAGAGATGTCCCCGGGCGACTATTCCATGATGGTTGAAGATACGCACGTTGACACAGCCATCATCGAGTACCGCCAACGAGGCCCAAACTCCTTCCTCTCCGGCGAAGGAGAAGGCCCACTCATCGGCGTCGCCCTGACCGACCGCCTCTGCGATGGCCTCTCCATGGTCTACTCCTTCTTCGACCATTCCCAAACCAGCCGAAGCCTCGGCACCTTTATGATCCTCGATCATATCGCCCGCGCACAGCACCTCGGCCTGCCCTATGTCTATCTGGGATACTGGGTCGAAGGCTCACCAAAAATGGCGTATAAAGAGCGCTTTAAACCACAGGAACACCTTGGCGCACAGGGCTGGGAACGTCAGGACTAACCTAAAATTTTCGCTGGTTTTCTAAAGAGAACTCAAGTACTCGCGTACGCGCATAAACACAGCCGTAAACTGCTCGGCTGTGATCCGCCGCGTATTCACGTTGTACTGAGAACAATGGAAGCTGGAAAACATTCTGAGAGAAGGCGTGAGCTGAGTTTCACGATTATGCCCGAACGGATTGTCCTTCAGCTTCAACTCAAAAGCCTTCAGTAACTCCTCATGCGCTGTCCGCCCCACAGCCACAACAGTACGCGTCTGATCACTCACCAGCATGGAATCCAGAAAGAACGGCCGACAGGTTCTTATTTCTGCAGGTTTTGGAGCATTCTTTGGCGGCATGCACTTCACCACATTGGTGATCCGCACATCCAGAGGCTCAATCCCAAGTTCAGGCGCTGCTACATCTTTGTAAGATGCAAACCCACTCGCCGTCAAAGCGCCATTGAGCATTTCGCCGGAAAAATCACCAAAGAACGGAATACCGGTGCGGTTGCCACCTTTATGCCCCGGAGCCAGCCCCACAACAATGAGGGAGGCATCAACAGGACCATAGTCCAGCACAGGCGCATTGTGCCAATCAGGGTGAAGCTCGCGCAACTCGGCCCTATACGCAACAAGCCGGGAACAGAGTGGACACTCTCTCCCCGGCTTCTGCAAACTTTCGATACCGTGACAGACCTTAGTAGTCGTCATCTCCGATCTCATCATCCTCGTCTTCAACACGTGGTGGGCGCTCGTTTGGGTCACGACCAACACGTTGCATCAACGTGGAAAGTTCGATGAAGTGGTCCGCTTGACGGCGCAGATCATCAGCAATCATTGGCGGCTGCGTCTGAAGTGTAGAAACAACAGAAACCTTGCGACCACGACGCTGCAGCGCTTCAACCAGAGAACGGAAGTCACCATCACCAGAGAACAGAACGATATGGTCAACATGATCAATCAACTGCATGGCATCCACAGCCAGCTCGATATCCATGTTGCCTTTAATTTTGCGACGTCCTGCTGAATCCACGAATTCCTTAACAGGTTTGGTAACGACCTTGTAGCCATTGTAGTCCAGCCAATCGATCAATGGACGAATGGAGGAGTACTCCTGCTCTTCCACCAGCGCAGTATAATAGTAAGCGCGTAGCAGGTAGCCCTTTGATTGGAATTCTTTCAAGAGACGCTTGTAATCGATGTCGAAACCAATTGCTTTCGCCGTCGAATAAAGGTTCGCTCCATCAATGAATAAAGCAATCTTTTCGCGGGGATCAAACATATTATTTTTAGCCTTTCCGCTGCACAGACGCGTAAGTCAGTAACTTGTTATAAGCAATCACTTTCTGGACATGCCTGTTTGCTGTCGTGACATGTCTAGAATGTATGCCGTTCTAATTGACCCGGTTGCACTCTACGTTAAATCGAATACGCATTCGTTACGGACAAACATAAAACCTTGTCCCTCAGCGTATATATTGCATTGGTCTAGTTAATATCGGACCAATACAGTTCGATTCACCGGCCAGAAACTAAAACAAGATGAATGAAATTTACAGATGTCATCTTGCATAAATTAACAGGAACCCACCAAATATTCCCACTTTATATTATAGTTCCAGTTTAGCTTAGAAACAAACCACCGGATATAGATACTAATGGTTCCAATAGAAACAAGGTTTCCTTGTTTTTTCGGATCTAGGGCATTCCAAAAATATCTGGACCAGAATTTCGGTTAACTCTAATTTGTTATTTTTTTTCATCTATTCCAATTCCAGTGTACAAAACGGATCTTGAAACTCACTCAGGAGTTGAAGATTTGAAAATTCGTTCCTCCAGAAAAACTAACAATAAAAAACTAATCCGACTTAGCACTGCACACTAAAGCAGCCCTTCACAATAGTATTGAAGTTAAAATCAAGCGCGTTAGACCTAAAGCCCCAATTTTTCTCTGGCCTAATCTTAAGCAGCTCCGGACTGGAAAATTTCTCCTTTCATAATAAGATGTAAAGGAGTTGCACAAAAAATACAGAAACGGCTCTTGCCTTAAAACAAGAAGCATTCTATGAGTGGCCTCTGAATTCCCAGATATTACGGAGTGATCGAATGGCACGTGTGACCGTCGAAGATTGCGTCGACAAGGTCGAAAACCGGTTTGAGCTGGTTCTGCTTGCCAGCCATCGCGCCCGGATGATTTCCAGTGGCTCGCCGCTGACAATCGACCGCGACAACGATAAGAACCCGGTTGTTGCGCTTCGCGAAATCGCTGAAGAAACAGTGAGCCCAGAGGACTTGAAAGAAGACCTCATTCACTCTCTTCAGAAATTCGTGGAAGTGGACGAGCCGGAAGCAGAAACAGCACCAATGGTTCCTAGCGACCCACAACAACTTCAGATCAATGCAGTTGACGATTCAGAAGTCGAATTCGACAGCATTACTGAAGAAGACCTGCTGAAGGGGCTTGAAGGCCTGGTACCGCCGGAACGTTCCGACGACTACTAATCGCCCTCACGCAAGATGTCGGCGTCGGCCGGGCCGGCGCCTCGCATTTTCAGGTCCGGCCCTAGCTTATTTGCATAGTGAAGCGGCCGCCCGAAAATGATGCGTCAATACGAACTTGTTGAGAGAGTAACCAGCTACAATCCTGATACGGATGAAGCGCTGCTCAACAAGGCATATGTTTATGCCATGCAAAAGCATGGTACCCAGACTCGCGCCTCTGGGGATCCTTATATTTCCCACCCTCTCGAAGTTGCAGCCATCCTCACCGACATGAAGTTGGATGATGCGACCATTGCCGTTGCCCTGCTTCATGACACCATTGAAGACACCGATGCCACACGCGCTGAAATTGATCGCATGTTTGGTGAGGAAATCGGCAAGCTTGTAGAGGGCCTGACCAAGATCCAGCGACTGGATCTGGTTTCCCGCAAAGCCAAACAGGCTGAAAACTTCCGCAAGCTTCTGCTTGCCATCGCTGATGACGTCCGTGTTCTCCTCGTAAAACTGGCCGATCGCCTGCACAACATGCGCACCCTGCACCACATGCGGGAAGACAAGCGCATCCGCATCGCTGAAGAGACCATGGAGATCTATGCGCCGCTTGCAGGCCGCATGGGTATGCAGGACATCCGCGATGAGCTGGAAGACATCTCCTTCGAGACCCTCTATCCGGATGCTCGCAACACCATCCGCGAGCGCCTTGCAATCCTGCACAGCAAGAACGAAGGCCTGATCACGGACATTGAGGAAGACCTCACACAGCGCCTCGCAGAACAAGGCATCACCGCTAAGATCAGCGGACGTGAAAAGCGCGCTTACTCCATCTTCCGCAAGATGGAAGAAAAGTCCCTCGGTTTCGAGCAGCTCTCAGACATTTACGGCTTCCGCGCGATCGTTCCTGCACTGGAAGATTGCTACCGCGTACTAGGCGTCATTCATACAGCATGGCCATGCGTACCGGGCCGCTTCAAGGATTACATCTCCACGCCGAAGCAGAACGACTACCGCTCCATTCACACCACCGTTGTAGGTCCCAAGCGCCAGCGCGTTGAGCTGCAGATCCGCACTCAAGCCATGCACCGCATCGCGGAGAACGGCATCGCGGCCCATGCACTTTACAAAGATGGTGTCACCGGTGGTCGCAACATTCAGTCCATGACCGCGGAATCCCGCGCCTATGGCTGGCTACGTGGCACCATTGATCTGCTGGCACAAGGTGAATCTCCGGAAGAGTTCCTCGAGCACACAAAGCTTGAGCTCTTCCATGATCAGGTCTTCTGCTTCACACCAAAAGGCCGCCTGATCGCGCTGCCGCGCGGCGCAACACCGATCGACTTCGCTTATGCAGTCCATACGGACATCGGTAACACCTGCGTTGGCTGTAAGATCAACGGACGCATCTCCTCACTGGTCACAGAGCTGACCAATGGTGA
>NZ_DS996805.1:159984-181068 GCF_000156235.1 Pseudovibrio sp. JE062 | reverse complement strand
GGGAAAACATCGCTGTCACTGGTAAGGCACGCTCTGCCATCCGCAAGGCGACCAAAGCCTCCGCCCGCCAGCAATACGGCGGCCTCGGCAAGCACATCCTGGAACGCGCGTTCTCTCATGCAGGCAAGGACTTTGATGAGGCCGCTCTGGAAGCGCACATCAAGAAGTTCAATCTGGAATCCACGCTCGACCTGCTCGTAGCAGTAGGCCGCGGCGACATTCAGGCAGGCGCAGTCCTCGAAGTCGCGTATCCTGACTACGCACCGGCGCAAGGCACTGACCGCAATACAAGCACCCCTCCAGCAGGCTCAGCCTCTGAAGGCTGGTTCGATCTGGATAAAGGCAGCTCGGTCAAGTTCAAGATCCCTGAGGGGTCTGAGGACGGCGCAAAGAACGGCTCCCTGCCGATCCGCACCAGCGTATCCGGCTCCCTTCCGGTACGCTTCGCCCCAAGCGGCGGCGCAGTACCGGGCGACCGTATCGTTGGCATTCTGACACCGGGCGTTGGCATCACCATCTACCCGATCCAGTCTCCGGACCTGAAGGAGTTCGACGATCAGCCTGAGCGCTGGCTCGACGTTCGCTGGGACATTGACCCGAACGCACCAGAGCGCTTCCCAGCGCAAATCAGCGTGTTTGCGGTCAACGAACCAGGATCACTGGCGGCTATCACCAAAGTGATTGGCGACCATCGCGGCAACATTGATAATATCAAAATGATCCGCAAAGCCTCTGATTTTCACGAGATGCTAATTGATCTTGAGGTATGGGATTTGAAGCACCTGAATCTGATCCTGAACCAGCTGCGCGCCAAACCCAATGTCTCCGAAGCGCAAAGGGTGAATGGCTAGCCGCTGATAATAAAAAGGAAAACCCATGGGCCCAAATGCAGTCCTGGACGTTTTCAGAGAAACAGACGCCCTGAAGGAAGGCCACTTCGTTCTTCCTTCAGGCTGGCACGGCTCAGCCTACCTTCAACGACAAAAGCTGCTTGAGTATCCCGACAAAGTCGAGATACTCGCCTCCGAGCTGGTCAAAAAAATCGCCGCTCATCAACTCCTGAACTTCTCCCATTTCGTTGCCCCCAGCTTAGGTGGGCTCATCGTTGGCCTGCAAACTGCAAGAATCATGCAGAAAAGTGCCCTATGGTTACGTCGCGAGGGCGGCGCGCTGACCACAGGCCCGGCAACCATCCCTCCAAAGTCAAATGTATTTATAGTTCAGGATGTTGTAGGAACAGGTCATCTATGCCTATCCACAATTGAGGCCTTGCAGTCACTGTCTCTTAACACCGTAGGTGTTGGTTGTTTTATCGACAGGAGTCTTGAGGATACAGACTTGGGAGTACCGCTAATATCTCTTGCTCCATTAAAACTGCCGGTGTATGCAGCCGAGAATGTACCAAAGGAACTCGCTGAGATACCGGCCATAGAAACAACCCCTGTCGAGCCATTCACCTGGCACGATTGAGAATAAGCAAAGTACTTGAACCGAAATGATTTTTAAACGGCGGGATAAACCAACAAGAATAGAACGTATCCGCGTGGCTGTCTGGCCACGACACAGTTGGTCTCGCTCATTCAGGTACTTTACAAAGCGCGTTCTGCGCCTCTCAGCAAGCCCTCAAAAGGTGGCTGCAGGGTTCGCAGCCGGTGCCGCCGCCTCATTTACACCATTCATTGGCTTTCACTTCATTCTCAGCTTCGTTCTGGCCTACATCCTGCGCGGAAACCTTCTGGCTGCTGCATTGGGCACAGCAGTTGGCAACCCGCTCACCTTCCCGTTCATCTGGGCCAGCACCTACAAGGTCGGCCTTTACATCATGGCTGAAGGCGATCGCCCGCTACCGCATTTTGGCGATAAGCTCGATCACTCCATGCTGTCCCAGTCACTGGACACCATCTGGCCAATCCTGAAACCCATGCTGATTGGCTCGATCCCGCTGGGTCTTGTCGCAGGCGTATTCTTCTACTTTGTTGTTCTGGGTTCTGTGTCTACCTACCAGAAAGCCCGTGAACACCGCTTCCGCCTGAAAAGAAAACTGGCAGCAAGAAGCAAAAAAGCAGATCAGGACAAATAAAAGCGGGCAGCTGGTAAAGCGCCTCACCCCTGATCAGATGAACAAGAAGCTCAAACGCTCCTTGAAAAAGCATTGCACCTGAACAACTTACTCTGAAGGCTTGTGGGTTTTCCGCTCACGCGCCAATATATCCGTCAATCAACGAGGCACAGATGATTATTGGCATTGGCAGCGATCTGAGCGACATCCGCAGAATAGAGAAAACGCTCTCCCGTTTTCCTGATCGCTTCACAAAACGCGTCTTCACAGACGTTGAACGCGAAAAGGCAGAAGGGCGCGCCAACAAGGCAGCGACCTATGCAAAGCGCTTCGCCGCCAAAGAAGCCTGCTCCAAGGCTTTGGGCACCGGCCTGTCAATGGGTGTTGCCTGGAAAGAGATGGGCGTGGTCAACCTGCCAAGCGGTAAGCCAACTCTGCACCTGACTGGCGGCGCGAAAGAAAGACTGGATAAACTTGTGCCAAAAGGCTTTGTGCCACGAATTGACCTTACAATTACGGATGATTACCCGCTGGCTCAGGCATTTGTGGTCATTTCGGCCTGGCCGGAGGACTGGCCCGGCCTAGAGCCGTGAAAACGTAAATGAACTGGATTGCAGAAGTGGCCTTGAACCGCTAAGAGATCCACCTATGTGAATTTTATTGTCTGGGGACTGACTCGCCTTAACAAAGTGATGGGCACCGGGCCAAGCGAGTATTCTCTTACCACGAAGGATGAACATGAGCCAATCCAAAGAAAAGGAGCAGGAAGGCGGCGTATATGAGACCATTAAGGTCATCGCCCAAGCACTGCTGCTCGCTCTGGTTGTTAGAACATTTCTTTTTCAGCCATTTTTTATTCCTTCGGGCTCCATGAAAGACACTTTGCTCATTGGCGACTACCTGTTTGTCTCCAAGTATAGCTACGGCTATTCAAAGTACTCCTTCCCGTTTGGACTGGCACCGTTCGAAGGCCGCATCTGGAGCTCACCGCCAGAGCGTGGTGAAATTGCTGTCTTCAAACTGCCGAAAGACAATTCTACAGATTACATCAAACGTGTGATTGGCCTGCCGGGTGACGAAATTCAGATGATCAATGGTGTACTGCACATCAACGGCGAAGCTGTTGAGCGCAAGCGTATCGACGATTACATCGAAAAAGATGCCTACGGCAACATCCACAAAATCCCGCGCTACATTGAGACATTACCGAATGGCGTGAGCTATCAGACTCTTGATATCACAACCAATGGCTCGCTGGACAACACACCCGTTTATCACGTACCAGCAGATCGCTATTTCATGATGGGCGACAACAGGGACAATTCGCAGGACAGCCGCGTTCTTTCTGAAGTGGGCTACGTCCCGTTCGAGAACTTTATCGGCCGCGCTGAGATCATCTTCTTCTCCGTTGAAGACGACCAGCCAGCATGGATGTTCTGGAAATGGCCTTGGACCGTTCGCTGGGATCGACTTGGTGACGTACTCTAACAAGCCTGCAGCGCAGGCTTTGAAGGAATTAGCCGGAATATGAGCAGAAGAAAAAGACCGGTATCTGACGCAGCGCTGGAAGAGCGCATTGGCTACAAGTTCACGAACAAGGAACTCCTTGTTCGTGCGCTGACTCATGCCAGTGCCCTTCCGGTTGCCAAGGCTTCTTTGCAAAGCTACCAGCGCCTTGAGTTTCTTGGCGACCGCGTGCTTGGCCTTGCGATTGCGACAATGCTGGAAGAAAACTTCCCTAAAGCGGATGAAGGGGAACTTGCTCGTCGCCTGAACCAGCTTGTGAAGCGCGAAACCTGTGCTGAGGTCTCAAAGGTCATTGGCATTGGCCAGCACATGCGCGTGGGCGAAGCTGAGGCGCACACTGGCGGCAGAACCAAAACGGCAATTCTTGCAGACATGTGCGAGAGCCTGATTGCAGCAATTTACCTTGATAGCGGATTTGACGAAGCAGAGAACTTCATCAAGCGCTATTTTGCTGAAAGAATGGTATCTTACACAGGCCCGTTGCGAGACGCCAAAACAACGCTTCAGGAGTGGGCCCAGTCCAAAGGACGCCCTACCCCGCAATACGAAACAATCTCTCGCAGTGGTCCCGACCACGCCCCGATCTTCAAGATCCGCGTCAACGTGGAAGGTGTGGACCCGGGCGAAGCAGTTGGAAGCTCAAAGCGCATCGCTGAACAGTCCGCTGCCGAGAACATCCTGCGCCGCGAAGGCGTATGGAGCGAATAGGTCTTAAATGAACGACGAAAACAACAACAACGACGACCTGCCGGAAGGCTTCAACTTCGGCCTGGCGCCGGTCAACGAAAACTCACGCGCTGGCTTTGTCGCGTTGATTGGCGCGCCAAACGCGGGCAAGTCTACGCTGCTGAACCAGTTGGTTGGCACAAAAGTCTCAATCGTCACCCACAAGGTGCAGACAACCCGCGCAATCGTACGCGGCGTTGCCATTGAAGACGACAGCCAGGTTATCTTCGTTGACACTCCAGGCATCTTCCGCCCGAAACGCCGTCTCGACCGCGCAATGGTCGACACAGCTTGGGGCGGAGCAAAAGACGCTGACGTGGTAGCCGTGCTCATCGATGCCAAGAAAGGCATTAATGAAGCGGTTGAGCGCATCCTGAACGAACTGGAACACATCAAGCTTCCAAAAGTTCTGATCCTCAACAAGATCGACATCACCAAGCGCGAGCAGCTGCTGGAGCTGGCAGCAAAAGCCAACGAATACACCAAGTTCGATCAGACCTTTATGGTCTCCGCGATCAATGGCTCCGGCACCAAGGACATTCTGAAGTACTTCTCTGAGCAGATGCCAAAGGGTCCATGGCTCTACCCGGAAGATCAGGCCTCCGACATTCCTCTGCGGATGCTGGCAGCTGAGATCACCCGCGAGAAGCTTTACCTGCGCCTCCACGAGGAACTGCCGTACATCTCCACCGTCGAGACCGACAAGTGGGAAGACAAGAAGGACGGCTCCATCCGCATCGAGCAGACCATCTTTGTTGAGCGCGACAGCCAGAAGTCCATCGTGCTGGGTAAGAACGGCCAGACCATCAAGGCAATCTCCAAAGCAGCACGTGAAGAGCTCACAGAAGCTTTCGAGACCAAGGTCCACCTCTTCGTATTTGTGAAAGTGCGCGAGAACTGGTCCGACGACCCTGAGCGTTACCGCAACATGGGACTGGACTTCCCACACTAAAGCGTATCGCTGAAAAGTGGGAACCGGTTTTCAGATCAAAATACGCAAAATCAAAGGCTAAAGCAGTTCGTGCACTTCAACGAAAATGCGAACTGCTTTAACTTTTCACAGGCAAGTTCAAGATGCAGTGGCAAGCAGAAGGCATCGTCATTGGAACGCGCAAGCAGGGTGAAAACAACATCCTGCTTGAAGTCCTGACGCCTGACAGAGGCCGCTGCCTTGGCTTGGTGCGTGGCGGCAGATCGCGCCGCCAGCAACCTGCCCTTCAACTGGGCAACCACCTCAATCTCACATGGCGTGCCAGACTGGATGAGCATCTGGGCTTCTTCACCGTTGAGCCCTTACAGCTCCGCGCGGCCCACCTCATGCAAACAGCACGCGCCATTCACGGTCTGCAAAGCCTGTGCGCGCAAATCCGTCTGTTGCCAGAGCGCGATCCACACCCCAATCTGTTCCATGCGCTGGATGTCATCCTCGACCATCTGGAAGATCCGCAAATCGGTGCAGCACTTGTGCTCCGCTTTGAGCTGGAACTGCTCAATGAGCTTGGCTTCGGTCTGGACCTCACAGAATGCGCTGCTACCGGCGCAACTGACGAACTGATCTGGGTCTCTCCCAAATCCGGAAGAGCCGTCTGCAAAACCGCAGGCCAGCCTTACGCCAGCAAGCTCCTGACCCTGCCAGAGTTCTTAAAGGCTCCACAGGCACGCCTTTCGCAAAACATCCAGATCTCAAAAGGCGACATGGAAGCCGGCTTCTCACTCACCGGATACTTCCTGTTCAAATACATCTACGAGCCACGCAGCATCCCCTGGCCGCCAGCACGCGACAGCTACGTGACAGCGCTCAAGAAAGACTTCGCTGAACTCTCAGACATGAGCTGAGAAAGCACAGCCTCAGCCTGACTGCGGTCCATTTCCACCCGGCAGAACAATCACCGGCCCAGTGCTATCCCCTCCCAGCGGAACATAACGCTTTTGAGGCGGCGGAACATAAGGGTGCTGTTCTTCTGGTGGAGGCTGAAACCAGCTGCGAAGAACACCCGGCGCTTCAACAACGGAGTTCTGCTCCGCCCATTCTGTTTGGGCACTCTGCTGCGCCGAACCTTGAGGGACGGATCGCTCAGTATCTGCGGCATGACTGCAAGCAGAAACCGCAACCACCCCAAACGCCATCACAAATCCTTTGACAGTAAGCACCTGCATAAACTGCATTGGTTCACCTCCCTACTTCTTCTTGGTTTTACTTTCAGGGATCACCAGCGTAGGACTGTTGCTCTTACTACCCAGTGGAATACGGATTTCAGACTGAGCAGGCTCTTGCTTCTTGGCTGTCTGCTTTGGATCCTTCTTCGGATCAGTCGCAGCGGCTTTGGGATCTGCCTTGGTGGTCTTCGTAGTTGCCTTCGACTTGTCCGCATCAGCCTTTTTATCAGACTTCGGGAACTCCAATTTGATTTGCGGAGAAGACTTGCCGGAACCAGCCAACACCTCAGGCGCAGCCAAGAGGCTGCCTGCAAATGCAACAGTGGCGAACACGGAAAGAGTTTTCTTATAATTCAACACCTTATCTCCCTGCCAACAACAATATCCTGCCATTTCCTAGGCTTAGGGTAGTCGAGCAAGTATCAGGCTGACTTAAACCAACGCTGCAAATTCGAGCATTGGTCGAAACAGGTTGTTACCGCTGCTATTTGTGGTTGATTAAGGGGGGCTACGTATTCACCGCAGTGAGTCGCAAACACATGCCCATTACACAGGACTAAACCTTGAAAAAGCGCTGTTTTCTGAGGATTTCATAGGCAGAACGGTGCGTTAGCATGGACAGAACAAGCCAAGAACGATAACCAAGTGTCATGGGACAGGAAGTGATTGGCCAGGATGGCCCGGAAACAATCAATCTTAAAGATGCACTGGAAGAGCGCTACCTCAGCTACGCTCTGACAACCATCATGCATCGCGCACTGCCAGATGTACGCGATGGCCTGAAGCCAGTGCACCGTCGTATTCTTTACGGCATGCGCCTTTTGAAGCTCGATCCTAATCAGGGTTTCAAGAAGTGTGCGCGTGTTGTCGGTGACGTCATGGGTAAATACCACCCGCATGGTGACGCCGCCATTTACGACGCTCTTGTCCGCCTCGCGCAGGATTTCTCCGTGCGCTACCCGATGGTGGACGGTCAGGGCAACTTCGGCAACATCGACGGCGATAGCGCTGCTGCGATGCGTTACACCGAAGCACGCATGACCGATGTGGCCACCCGCATTCTGGATGGCCTCAACGAAAACGCTGTCGACTTCCGCGAAACCTACGATGGTCTGGATTCTGAACCGGTTGTTCTGCCGGGCAGTTTCCCAAACCTTCTGGCAAACGGCTCAACCGGCATCGCGGTGGGCATGGCAACCTCCATCCCGCCACACAACGCCCATGAGCTTTGCAACGCCTGCCAGCTTCTCATCTCCAAACCAGATGCAGAAGTGGAAGAACTCCTTGAGCACATCAAAGGCCCAGACTTCCCGACTGGTGGTACCATTGTCAACGATAAGGGTTCCATTCTGGAAGCCTATAAGACAGGCCGCGGCAGCTTCCGCACCCGCGCCAAATGGCACAAGGAAGAAGGCCAACGCGGCACCTACAACATCGTTGTCACCGAAATTCCTTATCTCGTTCAGAAGTCCCGCCTGATCGAGAAAATCGCTGAACTCCTTATGGCGCGCAAACTACCGCTGCTGGATGACATCCGCGATGAATCTGCTGAAGACGTGCGCGTGGTTCTGGTTCCGCGCAACAAGAACGTTGATCCTGAACTGCTCATGGCTTCTCTGTTCAAGCTGACGGACCTGGAAAATCGGTTCTCGCTGAACATGAACGTCCTGTCCAAAGGCGTCGTGCCAAAGGTCATGAGCCTCAAGGAAGTCCTGCAGGAATGGCTTGAGCATCAAAAAGAAGTTCTGGTTCGCCGTTCCAACCACAGGCTCGACCAGATCAACCACCGTCTTGAGGTTCTGGAAGGCTATCTGGTTGCCTACCTGAACATCGACGAAGTGATCCGCATCATCCGTGAAGAGGATGATGCCAAGGCGTCCCTGATCAAAGCCTTCGACCTGACAGAAGTTCAGGCCGAAGCGATCCTGAACATGCGCCTGCGCTCCTTGCGAAAGCTCGAAGAGTTTGAGATCAAGAAAGAACACGACAAGCTCTCCAAAGAGAAAGCTGGTCTGGAAGCCCTCCTCGCCTCCGACAAGAAGCAGTGGAACCGTGTTTCCAAACAGGTCGGTGAGATCGGCAAGGCCTACGGCCCTGAAACCGAAATCGGTGCCCGCCGCACAGACTTCGGCACAGCTGATGATCGTGATCTGGAAGAGATCAATCAGGCTATGATCGAGAAAGAACCAATCACGGTTGTTATCTCCGAAAAAGGCTGGATCAGAACGCTGAAGGGCCATGTACAGGATGTGACCAACCTCGCCTTCAAACAAGGCGATCAGCTGCACCTGTCCTTCCATGCAGAGACGACCAGCAAGATCCTGATCTTCACCAGCGGCGGTAAGTTCTACACCCTTGGCGCTGACAAGCTGCCGGGTGGTCGCGGCCATGGCGAACCGATCCGCCTGATGCTGGATATGGATGAGACGCAGGAAATCATCAGCGCCTTCGTGCATGACCCAGAACGCAAGCTCCTTATGTCCACCGACGGAGCCTATGGTTTTGTCGTTCAGGAAAAAGATGTGATTGCCAACACCCGCAAAGGGAAGCAGGTCCTCAACGTAACAGCTCCTGCAAAAGCTGTTCTGTGCGTACCGGCTATTGGAGACTATGTTGCGGTCATCGGCCACAACAGAAAGCTCCTCACCTTCCCGCTTGCCCAGATCGCAGTCATGACACGCGGTCGCGGTGTGCGCCTACAGCGTTACAGAGACGGTGGCATCTCCGATATCAAGACCTTCGATTCAGAAGAAGGCCTGACCTGGACAGATGCATCCGGTCGCATCTTCAAGCGCACCCTGGAAGAAATGCAGGATTGGCGCGGAGACCGCGGTCAAGCCGGACGCCTGCCACCAAATGGCTTCCCAAGAACCAACAAATTCGATGGAAGTTCAACAGGTTAACGCGAAACTCGGAATCAAACTCTTCGCAGTTTTGCAAGCACCTACAAAAACAGAGCCTAAATGGCTCTGTTTTTCATTTTAGGTGAATCATAGCCTCAGCAACACCGGCTAAGTGACTCTAAACGCAGGAGATCTGAACGGCAGCAGCGCGCAAAACAGTGTATCGACATAAACGGACTGCCGGGTCATCCGATCTCGCGTCAGCAAACCAAAAGCACCGCCTTTGTGCTTGATGTTCTCCGTACCAAAAATCTCATCAATCGCATGCCCCAGTTCTACACCAGACCGCACCAATTGCATCACTTTGTCTGGCAGGGGAAGCAGCATGGAGCGGCTTGCTGAGACCTGCCCTTCGCGGGAAATCACAACCATCCAGGCAAAGGTGTAGGCAATGCCGTGCAGCTCACAAATGCCGCCTTCCAGCCCCACCCCAAAGTCCGCATCAGCCTCTGCCTCCAGCGCATTTTCCGCACGCTGAACAGCACCCTGACGCGTCTCCTCATCATTCATCGGCTGGTCACCAACGCCAGATGGCACACTGGCCGAAACCAGATCAATCTCATCTGCAGGGAACTGAGCCCTGAACGCCTCAAGCGTCGCATTCACCTTGACCGGATTTTGAGAGGCAACAACAACTTTCATTAAAACACTCCAGAACAATCAGAGTTCTCTGGCCTACATTTTGAGCAATCAGAAACAGACCTCAACACAAGCGCGAGCGAGGCTCACACAAGCAAGGGCAAAATCACGTCGGACCTATCTCACTGACGCTCCATTTGACTTGCCTGATCACCAAACGGCGCCTCCAAGTCGCTCCGCGTGAAAACAGGATAGACAGGCAGCTCAGGCGCAGCATGGATTGTCGGAGCCCCTTCACCGCGCCAAATAGCACAAATAACGGCCCGAACATCTGCCCCTTCTTGCGTAGCTAACTGCAATGCATCAGCAACAGCCCCACCAGTAGAGATAACATCTTCAACGAAGACGACCTTTCGCCCAGTCAGATCCTGACCCTCAATCGCACGGCATGTACCGTAAGATTTAGGCTCTTTTCGAACAAACGCCGCAGGAAGACCAGTTTCCAGAGACATCGCGGTGACGAGCGGGACGCCGCCAAGCTCAAGGCCAGCGATGATTTCCGTCGCTGCCGGAAGCAAGGCGCTCATGGCTTGTGCGAGCGGTCGCAAAATGTGGGGAAGTCCTTCGAAGCTGTACTTATCGAAGTAACGATCAGAAACCTGCCCGGAACGAAGTACAAACTCACCTTCGAGTGTTGCAACTTCTGCAATTTGCCGCGCCAAATCGGGCAACAACAACTTCGTTTCGCTAGACATCCGCTCCACCTCCAAGTTCAGTTGCTCCTTATTAGAAGGAATGCAACTTTCCGGCAAGTTTTCGCAGCAGTCTTAATTGAGCAGGTGTAAGGAGAGGAGCTGGAGCATCACCAGCAAAACTTGAGATGCTCTAGCCGTTTTTCAGCAGACGTTGCTTTTCGCGGTTCCAGTCCCGCGTCTTTTCAGTTTGGCGTTTATCGTGGGCTTTTTTACCCCGAGCCAGCGCAACTTCCATTTTCGCCCGTCCATCTTCGTTGAAGTAGATCTTCAACGGCACGATGGTCTTGCCTTCCTTCTGAACAGCAGCAAACAGCTTGTTCAGTTCCCGGCGATGCATCAGCAGTTTACGTGGACGGCGAGGCTCGTGGTTAAACCGGTTACCCTGCGTGTACTCAGGAATGTAGATGTTGTAGACCATCATCTCACCCTGATATTCAGCAGCATAGCTTTCGGCGATGTTGCTTTTGCCTTGGCGAAGAGACTTAACTTCAGTCCCCTTCAGCTCAATGCCAGCCTCAAACACATCTTCAATTTCGTAGTTAAAACGGGCCTTCCGGTTATCCGCAACAACCTTGCGCCCGGGAACGCCACCTTTTTTGGCAGCCATTTCTTTTCCTTATTTCACTCAATAAAAGCCTCCGCGCACACTCATACAAGGTGCGCGGAGCAACAGCTTAGTTGATCAGGCCCGCATGAACCATAGCCTTACGAATGCTATCCTGAGTTTCTTCAGTCACCTGAACCAGTGGCAAGCGCAGCTCGTTCTCCATTTTACCAAGCAGAGACAGAGCGTACTTTGGACCAGCTGGGTTCGGCTCAATGAAGAGAGCCTGATGCAGCGGCGCAAGACGATCCTGAATAGACAGCGCAGTCGCGTAATCACCCGCCAGGCAAGCTTCCTGGAACTGAGAGCACAATGCAGGAGCAATGTTCGCAGTCACAGAGATGCAGCCATTACCGCCATGAGCGTTAAAGCCAAGCGCCGTGATGTCTTCACCAGAAAGCTGGATGAAGTCCTTACCACACAGATGGCGCTGTTCAGATGCGCGTGCAAGGTTCGCCGTCGCATCTTTCACACCAACAATATTGTCCACTTCATGGAACAACTCAGCCATGGTCTGGCTTTCCATATCAATAATGGAACGACCTGGAATGTTGTAAATGAAGATCGGCAGATCTACAGACGCAGCAATCGCCTTGAAATGCGCCTTCAAACCAGCCTGATTTGGCTTGTTGTAGTATGGCGTAACAGACAAAATCGCATCCGCGCCCACTTCCTGAGCGTGCTGCGCAAATTCAATTGCTTCAACCGGGTTGTTGGAGCCAGCGCCTGCCATAACAGGAACGCGGCCTGCAGAAACCTCAACTGCCATCTGGATGACACGCTTGTGCTCATCAAAAGAAAGTGTTGGGCTTTCACCGGTTGTTCCCACGGGCACCAACCCGTGGGTGCCCTGTTTTATCTGCCAATCCACGAATTCCCGGAAGGCCTTCTCATCCACTTTGCCATCCTTGAAAGGTGTGACAAGTGCTGGAATTGATCCTCTAAACATCTCAGGTTCCTCGTTGGATTACATATATACAGAGCAAAATTTGCCAGTGCCCTCAAAGGGGTGGCATACAATAATGTGATCTAGCCTATCTCGGCAACATCACCAAGAGTTTCTCTTATAAGATTCGGGAATTTTTTTGTGCTCATATTTAGGCCAGTTTCACAGGTGAGTATTACGGGCCCTTCGGCAAAACATTAAACAGATATTTACCCTGTTTGTGGCAAGCAGAATGAGGGACTTTTTGGGAATTAAACCGTCCGGTGCGTTTTTGCCGGATTAACAGCACTCAGGTGAGACGGGCCGACGAGTAGTATGCGTATCCGTGAGTTTCTTTTAGTATCGACACGTGTTAGTGCGATTGCCATTGCCACGACATTTTCCGCATCGGCATTTTCTGCTGTATCCTCTTTGAATCACAGCGTAATTCCAGCTCCGAACCCTGCAAAGGTTGTGCGCACCGCCGCCCTGAGCACGCAGCATGCTGCTGTGCAAAGCGGATCACGTGCCGCCACGCCGCGCTCCAAGCCACCCGTGATCGGCAAGGGCTATGCAGACGGAACAAACAACACTCAACTGTCCAGTTATGCCCCGGCAGCACCTGCGACAAGCGGCCCGGCACAGGTTTCAGGCCGCCCATCCAGCCCACAAAATGCGCTGGAAGCAACCGCCGCGCTGACAAGCTCTTATCCACAGGGATTGAGCACAGCTCAAGCAACAGGGTCTGTTGAACCACTCAAAACAGTGCTCCAGCACGTCAAAGCCGGACGTCTGAATGAAGCACTACGCGCCCGTAATGCATTGCCGAACAATCTTGACCGCCGTCTGGCAGATTGGTTCATCATGCTGCGCGGTGGCCCGCAAACCCCCGTCACTCACATCGCTCAGTTCGCCGCAGACGCCCCGCATTGGCCAACAGCTAAAGTCGTGCGAGCACGTGGTGAAGCCGCCCTCGCTGTGTCCACTCTGACACCGGATCAAATCATCGCGGCATTCGGCTCTACTGTGCCCGAAACCAATGACGGCAAACTGGCGCTGGCAAAAGCACATCTGGCCAAAGGCAACCGCAATGAAGCTGCTAAGCTCATTCGCCCACTTTGGCAAACCACAGCATTCGAAACAGAAGATGAAGCTGCCATCCGCAAGGCATTTGGCAGCTTGCTTCGTCAGAAAGATCACCGCCTAAGAGCAGAAATGCTCCTGTATCGCGACAGAGCAAAAGGCGCTGAACGCCTGCTTTCTGAACTCTCACGCGATGAACAGACATATATAAAGGCACGCATCGCCAGCATCCGCAAAAACGGCAATGCACTCAGCAAGTTAAAGAGCGTGCCTCGCTCAATGAAATCCGACAGCAATTACCAGTTTGCGTTGATCCAGCACTACCGCTTGCAAGGTGACTACAACACCGCGGCCAAGCTGATGGAAGCAGCTCCAACCGATCCAAAGGTGCTGCTGAAGGGCGACAGCTGGTGGAAACAACGCCGCGACATTTCTCGTGAGATGATCGAGGCCGGACAACCACGCCGCGCCTATAACATCGCCGCCAATCACGCCGCAGAATCTCCGGGCATGATTGTTGAGGCGGAGTTCCACGCCGGTTGGTTCGCGCTGCGCTATGTCGGCGATCCACGCCTTGCTGAACCTCACTTCAAACGCATCGCGAAACTGGGCAAAACCTCCCAGACGCTATCCCGTGCCTATTACTGGCTGGGCCGGACCCGCGAAGCACTGAAGGACACAGAAGGCGCTATCTCCTATTACCAGCAGGCCGGTGCTTTCCAGACCTCCTATTACGGACAGCTGGCTCTCGCCAAGCTCGGCATCAACCAGATGCCACTGGCATCCCTGCCGGAAGTGACGTCAGCAGACCGGAACGCATTTAACAGCAACGAGCTCGTTCAGGCGATCAAACGACTGGACAAAGCCGGACTGCACAATGATACACTGTTGTTTTATACACACCTGGCGCGCACACTTCCGACCAACGGACAAATCCGGCTCCTTACAGAGCTTGCAGAGTCCCGGGGCGTCTATCAGTGGGCCACCATGGTTGGCCGTCTGGCGCAGGCCGAACGGGTGGAAGCCGCACCACTGGCTTACCCAACCAACGCAATTCCGCGCAAAACACGCATCACAAAAGGTGTAGAAAAACCAGTCGTTTACGCGATCGCTCGACAAGAGAGCTCATTTAACCCGAAAGCGCGCAGCAGTGCAGGCGCATTGGGATTACTTCAGCTCATGCCGGGGACAGCACGTGACACCGCACGCAATCTCGGCGTCTCCTACAAGAAGTCTCGCCTGACCTCCGACCCGGCCTACAACGCCACACTCGGCGCTGCATTCCTGGGTGAACTGGTAGATGAGTTTGGTGGTTCCTATATCCTGACGTTTGCAGCGTACAATGCTGGCAAGAACAAGGTGAAGGAATGGATTGAGCGCTTCGGTGATCCTCGCGATCCAAAGGTCGATCCAATTGATTGGGTTGAATCAATCCCTTACGGCGAAACACGAAACTACGTGCAACGCATCACAGAGAACCTGCAGGTTTACCGCTACAAGCTTGAAAACAAGCCGCTGACCATCACACAGGATCTTACACGCGGGTACTGATCGCTTTCTTAAGCACTATTTTTTTTCAAAAAAGCCCGGCAATCATGTCGGGCTTTTTTGCATCTGAAACCGAACATCAACCTTTACCAAGCGAATGCCCATCTCCCCCCTCAACTTTGACAAGACAGGTGAACAAACCTGCCCTATGGTGAGGATAACCACCCAGCGAGTCATCAGGCACCTGTTACAAAGCGTAGTCACGACAAGCGCCTGAACAACACTTTTGAGCAACAGTCAGAAGCCGGGGAACAAACCGGACCGCTCTGCTTTCGCTGGAAACGCAGAAGCATTTCGGGAGGATTTTATGCTTCAAGCCTCTGATTACATTGATGTTGATCTTCAAAACCTGACAGGCACAACCCGCTTCACCTGGAAAGCCAGCGACGGCCTCACACTCTCCGCAAACATCTGGGAACCGGATAATCCCCGTGACCCAACAGTCCTCTGCCTACCCGGCCTCACAAGAAACACCAGAGATTTCTTCCACTTAGCAAACTTCTTAAAAGAAAACGGCCTGCGCGTTATCGCCATGGATTACCGCGGCCGCGGTCATTCGGATCACTCTGAAGACTACGAAAGCTACAGCCTTGAGCAGGAAGCGGACGACATCGACCGCGGCATCGAAGCGCTCGGCCTCACTCAATTTGCCCTGATTGGAACCTCCCGCGGCGGCCTTCATTCCTTCTCTATGGCACAGCGCCACCCAGAACGCCTTTTGTCAGTCATTATCAACGACATAGGTCCTGTCATCGAACCTCCTGCACTCGATGATATTGTCACCGCGGTTGGCACAGTCATGTCACAACCAAGCATGAAAATCGCAGCAGAACGCTTGGCCAGCATACACGGTGCAACCTTCACCACCATGTGCGAGGCCGACTGGATAACCTTTGCCAATCAATTATATACCCCCTTTTCAGAGGGCGTAGCTCTTCGCTACGACAAACGCTTGGGCGACACCATCCGCGGAGAACACGAAGCCGCCCCGGAAGAAGACCTCTGGCCTTCCTTCAATGCCATGCAACCAATTCCACATCTCCTGCTCCACGGCGAAAACTCGCGCCTTCTTTCAACAAACACCGTCGAAATGATGCAACAACGCCATGAAAACATGGAGCTATTGACGGTACCCAACCAGGGCCACGCCCCACTTCTATGGGACAACCTAAGTCAGGATCGCATCCTGAGCTTCATTCTACAGCACGCCTAGACACAAAAAAGAGGAGTTGGATCGTGCAATCCAACTCCCAAGTTCTTCAAGAAACTCTGTATTTTAGAAAGTCGTCTGGACCCTGAAGAGCGCACTCGCCTCATCAAAATCCTTCTCATCATCAGGAGACGTTCTGGAGTACCCAAGATCCACGCCCATCTCCATGCCAGCAACCGGTGACCAAACCAAATCCCAATCCAACGCAAACCGATCAAAGTCCGGGAGCGCCGCGCCAGTTGGCGTATCAACCACCGCATAGCTTGCATCAAAATCCGTTCTCACTTCCGGCGTCACATAGTGCGTAAACCCACCAGAGAAGGACAGCGCCTCGGTTTTCCGTGTATCTCCGTTGATGTAATAGGCGTCAAAAACCTCATCGTCATCAATGCCTACGTAAGAAACTGCACCATTTGCATACTGGAACTGCAAGGCCATAGCATCCTGACCACCCAGTTGCGGTAGGTTAATAATAGCCCCCGCCCCCATGGCCCATCCAATATCGCCGGGAACATATGCAGCTTCTGGACGAATATTGGTTACAGCAGCTGCAAGCTTGGCACTGCCCCAATCCCCATCCATCCGAAACGCAGCAATCGCATCCGGCGCTTTGTTACCAGCCTTACCATTCTCGCTGGCGACACCCGTAAACACGCCGTGTGCCCGATAAACAGGGTCCTCAATGGAAACAGTCACGGATACCCCTCCATCAAACACTTCGGTATAAGCTGCAGCCCATGAGTTGGTATCAGACCAATCCCGATGCACCGCCCCAAACGTTGCCCCAGTAAAGAAGTCGAACAGAGAGCCCGTCCGGCCGATCGTGAAGCCACCAAACTGAATGTACGCCTTGTTCAAATCCATTTCCGGAGACTCTCCATACCGTTCCGTGTCGGTGTCCACGGTGGCACGAAGCTCAGAAAACGTACGAACAAAGCCAAACTCGGTCTCGGATCGCGCATCCATACGGATGTAAGACCGAGCCCGGAAGCGCATAGAGTTCAGATCACGCCCCTTAGGACCATCATCAACCACCCCACCCCAGTTATTGGGCTTTTTCGGGAACCGACGATACTGCGCATCCGTCCGCACGCGCCCACTCAAGCGCAGGCATGTTTGTGTTCCAGGAATAAAGAAAAAGCCCTCTCCGTAAGCATCACAAACCTGAACGTAGTCCAGCGGCTCCACCAGATTAAGTGGCTCAGGCTCAGATTCAAAAACAGGTTTAGGCAAGTCAGACGCCTGTGCTGCTACTCCGAATGACAGCAAGACCGGCAGGAATATTAGCTTCTTCGTCATGGTATCGAACCTCCATCCGTCACTCGGAGTAGTCGAACACCCACAAATGCGCCGCTATTAATCGGCTGCAATGACTACCCCTGTGCAACTAGACAATTACGCCAAGGTTCAATTTTCGCAATTACTATGGATTGGGCAGGATTTTCTCACCCAATCGAAACGAGCAAAGGATTTAACTGAGCAAAATAGTGCGGATTAAGAGATCACCCAATCGGATTACTCATTGAGAACTTAAGTACCACACACAAATGGGAAAGCCCGACGGGTTGGAACCGCCGGGCCTGAGAGACTGATTGAAAGATCAGGATATATGAACTTCAACCAGATATAGATTAGAAGGTTTTGAGCAAAACCAAAACTCATAAAATCTTGAAGTAGTACCTTCCTATACCCCCTGCACATGCAAGTCTGTGGCAGGTATCACATCAAGGCTTTATAAAAACGGTCCCGGCGACACCGCCGCCGAGACCCTCAATCTAAGAGATCTTAGAAGGAGTACTGAACGCGAGCAGTAACCTGTGCGTTTTTGTTGTCTTCGGAGTCTTTAGACCAACCACCGTCGAGAACAACAGCCATGCCGGAAACTGGAGCATAGTTCAGAGAACCGTTAACTACAGTGTAGTTGTAGTCAGCTTTACCCTGCTCGAGTTTTGTCCAGGAAGCGTCAAGAGCTGCTGTAACTTTGTCGGAAAGACCAACTTCCAGACCACCTGCGAAGGTGTAGCCTTTTGCATCGTCAGCACCACCATCGGTGAACTTAGAAGCCTGTGCACCACCGATGTAGGACAGAGCATTGTTCGCGTAAGAAGCACCGAAACCAACTTTTACGTTTTCCAGAACAGATGCTTCAACAGTACCTGCTACAGCGAAACCGTAGTCGTTATCGGAGTAAGCGTGTGCTGCACCGGAAAGGTTTGCAGAGAACATACCCTGAGTAAGAGCCAGAGCGGATTCGAAGTTCACGCGGTTCTTAACGCCTGTGCCGGTTGCACTTGCTTCTGCATCCATAACACCGAAGGAAGCTGTAAAGCCGTTACCCATGGAAGCGGTTGCAGAAACCTGCAGAGCATCTTCACCACCTTCAGCTACACCGATAGTGCCGATTGCGGAATAACCACCAAATGCGTCATAGATTGAACCGGAACGACCGATCAGGACAGAAACGTTGTCGAAGCCCAGCTGCAGGTAAGCAGAACCCATGCCCACTGTGGAAGAAGAAGACTCGTTCCAAGAAGCTGTCAGTTCGGTGTATGTCTTAATAGACATCAGTTCTGTCTGAGTCATGGACTCGAGGAACAGGTAACCGCGAGCAAGAGCAGAATAGTCGTTACGCTTTTCAGCAACAGCAGCTTTTGTTTCTACTGCAGCAGCAAGCAACGCATTTGCATCAGCCAGTTTGGTAGCAGCAGCAGCATCGTTTGAAGCATCGCCATCTGCGAGGTCAGCTTTTGCTTCAGCAACAGCTGTATTCCAAGCTTTTACATCCGCAGCAGATACAGAGTCTGCAACAGCAATATCAGCAGAAATAAGGCTGTTACCAGAAGCGGCTACAGCTGCACCAGCGTTGTATTCTGCATCTGTTGCTTTGTCAGTAACACCAAGCTTTTTGGTCAGGTTGTGAGAAACCCACTGAGTGCGGATACGGCCGTGTACGCGGATGCAGGTGTCCTGACCTGGCAGCTGGAAGTAGCCAGCGCCGTATGCGTCACAAGCCTGAACGTAGTTTACTGGCTCTGCAACTACTGGAAGGTCAGCAGCCATTGCTGGAGTTGCAGCTGCAGCAGCTGCTGCTGCGAGTGCGATTTTCTTGAAGTTCATCACAAGCTTCCCATAATAAGGATTTCAAACTTTATTTAAAACAGAAGCTCGAACAGCAATTAGGCATCACAACCATAAGCAGTTCGAACCTGTCCCCTTGAACCTTCCGCCTCAAACCAAGTGCCTACTTAGTGAGAAAGCCCCCTGAAGGTTCGTGAGGAGAAATTACAATGAAAAGATTTTTAGGCAAGCCTATTTCAGTTTTCACTTTGCCTATTTCTACTTGTGATTTTTGCCTGTGTTTTTTTTACAACAGAGACAGCATCCAGAAAATGTTCGCAAAAGCAATTGTCTGACTTGAACCAACATGCCGATGAAATCGTTTTCTCCGAATGGAAGAGTCGCACGATGGGCGTATAAAGTATAATAATATCAACAAGATAACCAATTGATGGAGAGTATCTACATTGCACTTGAGCGTTTAACGAGCAGCATTTTCTACAGTGAGAAGCGGAGATATTCGGCTAAAGGTGAGAATGTGAACAATGTCATTGTAGAAATGGGCAATTTTTCAAATTTGCCCAAAGATCTGCGCATGAGACTGAATCAGTTTCGAAAACAGAAAAGCTTTGGCCTTAGCGTTTCAGGCAAGATCGGTAAGCTCTACGCTTACAGAGCAAGCATTAAATATTCAGTGCACCAGTTACCTATTGCCTTACACAGGAGTCTCAATAGAGCCGCTTAACTCACTTTGAAGCAGAATTGTACGGTACATCCTAGAACCACCCCGAGCCCCTATTTCACGCAACATCCATACAGGCAATAAAAAACCCCGGTGACAATCGCCACCGGGGTCATTCGAACTTGATAGCGTAAAGCTATCGAAATTCTTACACCAAATTAGAAGGTGTACTGTACGCGAGCACCAACTTTTGCAGTGTCAACGTCGTCAGAACCTTTTGCAGATTCTTCAGCCCAACCTGCTGCCAGAGCAAGACCCAGACCGGAAACTGGAGAGTATACTACAGAACCGTTTACAGCAGTCTTTGTGTAATCGTCTTTCTGGTCCAGAGCGAGGTAAGAAACGTCGAGCTGTGCAGAGATTTTGTCAGTCAGAGCTGTTTCAAGACCACCAGACAGAGCATAACCGGTTTTCGCAGCCATGTCTTTGTCGGAAGTGATGTAAGCACCAGCTTCGTCAGCGTACTGAGCCTGGAATGCAATCTCAGTACCTTCCTTGAGCATGTCAAGGTTGAAGGTAGCAGTTGCACCTACAGCGTAACCGTAGCCATCTTCGTCTGCTTTGTTATGAGCAGCACCAGCAAGCTTGAAGGAGCCCCAACCCTGAGAAACTTTCAGAGCACCAACGATGTCAAGAGCGTTGTCTTCACCACCACGGTAGGAGGATTCTTCTACAGAAGCTACTGCAGTGAAGCCATTGCCGAGGTCAGCAGTAAAGGATGCCTGAAGAACTGCCTGGTCAGACAGGGAGATGCCTACAGGAAGGATCCAAGTGTAACCGGTGAAGCCGTCGAACTGAGAACCTTCACGACCGAAGAGGAAGGAACCGTAGTCTGCACCGATCTGAACCCATGCATCGCCAAGACCGTTGGAACCTTCACCATCGTCGTTCCAAGTAGCTGTCAGCTCTGTGAAAGTCTTGATTGTACCGATGTCGGTAGCAGTCATGGAGGTGAAGTACAGGTAACCGCGAGTGTAAGAAGAGTAGTCGTTGGTTTCTTCTTCGGTTGCTGCTTTGGTCTCTACGAGATCGTTTACATCTGCCTGCAGCGTTGCAACAGCTGCAGCTTTAGCTGCTTTCTTTGCAGCGTCATCAGCACCAGCGTATGTAGAGAAGTCTTTCGCCTGCTCATCTTTAAGTGCTTTAACTGCAGCATTGTAACCAGCTGCATCAACAACAGTACCGTCAGAGATCTTAGAATACTCTGCG
>NZ_DS996805.1:5000-159765 GCF_000156235.1 Pseudovibrio sp. JE062 | reverse complement strand
CAAAATTTGGCAAAGCAATCAATCGGCTCGACCGCGTCGATGGACATATTGATGCCCGACGAGATGGAAGATCGCAATATCAACCTAGTAGTTTGAAAGGGGAGAAACATCACCACGTGAAAGTAGTGTGTTTTTTTTAACACAACGGCTTTTGGGAAGGCGTAATCCGCATAAATCATACGGGCTAACTCATAGCTATTCTAATTTCACCTAACCAATTGAATTTATATGAACATTCTCCCTCACAGGCGATGAGATCGATGAGTACTAACTATTAAGATTATGCAATCCCAGAGAGTTACTGCAAAAAATCGCGCACTGGGGATTAAAATGCTGACTAAAATTTAACAAGCAAATTTGAAAGAGAAATAGGCAAGCGCATTTACTAGCCGACCTCAACAAACAGAGGAACCCGGTGGTTTTGGACACCACCGGGAATGAGAGTCATTGGAAAATCAGGATTATTGAAGGTCCAATGAAGGTCTAAGGCTTAAGTCAGCCTTAGAAAGAACGCTCTACGCGGAAGTTCAGAGTAGCAGCATCTTCCTTGCTTGAACCATCGACATCCTTCTGTTTCCAACCTGCGCCAGCAGAGAACAGAAGACCGGAAACCGGACGATACTCAAGAGTACCTGCAACAACAGTTTCATTGAAATCAGCCATCAGACGCTCATCACCAGATTCAACATCCAGATAGGACGCTTCAAGACCGGAAGAGAATTCTGTTGTCCAGCTGTGTTTGTAACCACCAGCAACAGACCATGCTGTGTTGGTTTCAACATCGCCGCCATCAAGAACAACTGCATCAGCTGTATCGTCAGCACCAACATATGCCATCGCACCATCTGCATATGCAGCCTGGAAGTTGATGACGTCACCTGGAGCAATCATGTCGAGGTTAAAGCCAACACCACCTGCTACTGCATAACCAAGTTCAGAAGAGTCGCCTTTTACAGCATCAACTTTGGTCACAGCACCAGAAAGGCCAGCCCAGCCCCACCCTTGGTTCAGGAGAACTTTCGCAACAAATGCTGGAACAGTATTACCTGCGTCATCACGGTCTTTATCAGCTGTGTAGATTGTGAAGTCATCGCTGGTATCGCCAGGCGTTCCTGCATCATCAATAGAACTTACACCGGTGATCACGCCATGCTGACGGTCAGAGTTATCTTCAATGGAAGCAGCAAGGGTCAGACCGTTTGCTAGAGCATAGGTGTAGGATGCCTGCCATGCAGTGTCGTCAGACATGTGACGGTCAAATACGTTGGAAGACAGGTTGCCAGTCCAGAGATCAAATGCGGAAGTTGCGCGACCGAAAGTGAAACCACCGATCTGAACGTAACCTTTATCCAGCTTAACGCCTTCATTACCGCGCTTGTCGGTGTCAGAAGTGAACTGGAAGTCTGCGTAAGTGCGGATCAAGCCCAGCTCAGACTGAGTGCGGGTGTCAACACGCAGGTTTGCACGAGCACGGAAGTTCTGGTTGTTTTTGTCGTTACCGTAATCTTCGTCTTCGGTCAGGTTGTTGATTTTTGCTTCAACACGGATACGACCGCCGATTTTGATTGCAGTCTCGGTACCTGGCAGTACGAAGAAGCCTGCGCCGTATGCGTCGTTGATGCGTACGTAGTCTACTGGCGCGATGTCAGCTGGAAGATCAGCAGCCTGAGCGGAAGTTGCAGCAGCTGCAGCAGCGGCTGCGATTGCGATAGCCTTAAAGTTCATAATTCTAACTTTCTTTAAAACCAGAGCAGCTCGACCCTATGTCGATCCCTGACCACTCTGGCTCCCCACTTGCGCTTGCTGGTCAAATCAATGTTTGAAACAGTGATTTTCTCAGCGGGCACCGTCATGTGTGCCCCGCGCTGTTCACAACATCAATATTTGTGATATTTAGATTTTAATCAATCATTCAAATGGAGTTTGAATTTGGTGAATTGGCAATGTGACACAATTAACACACCAGAAATGAAGGGATATATTGCGGTTTAGCATCATCTCAGAGCGCTCTCAAAGAGAACTTGAAGCAACTCACAAGTAAATATACATCATATTTTGTGATATTATGAATTAACTGATCCATTCAAGTCATACTGACTACGACCCGAGCACATTCACCCCATAACTCTATATTTTTCGCGATAAAATTCAGTGAACCAAACTTAGAAATACAGACCTAAACACGAAACTCGTGATCGAACACATCACATATGAACTGCGGCACATTAATATAAACATTTTTGATTAATAACATAGCGCCAAATACATAAAAGCAATAAAACTCAACAATATCAAATACTTAAAACTAAGATTGCTTCAAATTTGCTCACCTAAAGTCTAAATGCATTTTTTGACAATGCCGTGCGCAATGTGGACAAGCCTACCCAAAACCCGTTTTTCCCGATAAAACACACCACAAAACAGCACTCAAAACAAAAGGGCAGCCACTTATGTGACTGCCCTCTTCAATCAAAACCGTGTTTGAGACTTAAGCTTGTCCCTCAATCAACTTCCGGCGCAACCATCCCGAGAGCTGATCCATCAGCATCACAACAATAATAATGAGGAAGATAAGGTAGAGCGTGTTCTCCCAATCCTGGCGCGTGCGCATTGTCTCAATCAGCTTGAGGCCGATGCCCCCTGCTCCCAGAGCCCCAATCACAGTCGCGCTGCGGGTGTTACTCTCCAGATAGTAAAGCATCTGAGAAATGAAGAGTGGCAGGATTTGCGGAAACAGTCCGAACCGATATTTCTGAACCGGAGAAGCGCCCGTTGCCTGAACACCCTCAGCCTGCTTTTTATCCGCGTTCTCGATCGCTTCAGAAAACAACTTACCGAATGTCCCCGTATCCGTGAAGAAGATCGCAAAGATACCGGAGAGAGGCCCCAACCCAAACGCGCGGATAAAGATCAGTGACCAGATCAGCATGTCAACTCCGCGCAGGAAGTCGAAGAACCGCCGTACACCAGTCCGCGCCAATCTAACCGGATTCACATTCGCCGCAGCAGCAAACGCCAATGGCAAAGCCAGAATGCCAGCAATCAATGTCCCAACCACAGCCATGATCAAAGTCTGCAGCAAAGCAAAATAGACTTCGCCATGTTGCCACTCACTATTTGTCCAAAACTCACTGAACATAAAGCGCAGGTTGGAGATGTCCGGATCAATCCTGTCAGAAGAGAATGCCAGCGAAAGCAGCTCCCCCGAGCTCAGCCCATTCAGCTTGCTGTCAAAATCAAACCAGAAGTTCTCCCAGCCCACAAAGTAGCGATGCACCTCAACCTTGCTCTTCGTCAGCCAGATACGGGTATATAAAGAGGGACGCGCATTCACTTGCGTCTTGGAAACCTTAAGCCAGTCAGCCTCCGTACCAGAAACAAACTGCGGCACACCATCTCCAACCTTGAACACAAAGTCCTGCTCATAAGAAGGATGGGTGTAGGTCACCAACCCATCGCCAAACCGCAGCACCCCATCACCGCCAAGATCAATGGTGGTTTGACTGCCAGACTGCGCAATCCAGTTCGGCTGCTCTTTATATTTAGAGCGCCGATTACCCTCCAGGCTCACAACAAAGCCCTGATCCGCTTTTTTGAACTGATACTTCGCATGCACTTTGTGAGCATAAGCATCCAGCGCAAACAACTGCGCCATGTCCCCGCGAGCTTTTTCAATCACGCCCGGCACGCCGAAAGCAAAAAAGCAAATCACGAGATAGACAATAACGAGCAGAGAAAGCCCGGGCCCTAACAGTCGCTTTTTCCATCCCTGCTCAATGATACCCGGATAAAGAGTATCCAACCGCTGCGCATCATCGGAAAGCGCGGCATCTGATAAACGAATATCTGTCATAGTGCGCTCCCTCAAACCTGACCTGTCTGACCAATCAGCTTCTGCCGCATCCACCCGCTCAGGTAGTCAATGGATGTGATAGAAATGACCAGCATGAAGATAATGACGAGAATGTCGGCACCGTAGTTCCAATCCACCACCATCTTCAGCTCCGCTCCAAGGCCACCTGCCCCTACAAAGCCGAGGATGGCCGAGGCGCGCACATTCACCTCCAGGCGCAGCAGCCCATAAGAAAGAAAGTTCGGCAGCACCTGAGGCAGAATGCCAAAGCGGATTTGCTCCAGCCAGTTGCCACCCACACTGCGGATCCCCTCAACAGCCTTCAGGTCACAATTCTCATTCACCTCAGAAAACTGTTTGGCCAAAGCCCCGATCGTGTGCGTGGTCACTGCAATCACAGCAGCAACTGGGCTCGGCCCAAAGATCAGCACCAGCAAAAGCGCAATCACGATCTCAGGAAACGCACGGAAGATATCCATCACGCGGCGCATGGCACCAACAACAAATCGGTTGCTCACCAGATTACGGCTAGCAACGAAACTCAACGCTCCACCAAGAAAGAAAGCCAGAAGCGTGGAGACCAGTGCAATGTTCACCGTCTCCAGAAGATAAGGGAGGTATTGAAGCACAAGCCCGAAGAGACCAACCAATCCCTTTTCATAGGCCCCGACGAAAAGCTCTACCGGATAATCAAAGAACTTATCCAGCCCGGCCCAAAAACCACCGGAGTTCGCCTCGTCGGCAATGTACAAGCCGCCGAAAATGCTCAAGGCACAAAGCCCAAGCAATGATATTGTATAAAGAGTACGGCGCCGGGCAACTCGCTCATAGGTCTGAGAGATCTCGGCCAGACGGGAAGCTTCGGCAAGCGCCAGATGAGCGGCCACTTCAACATCCTCCAAACAGGAAAAAACTGAGAGCCCTCGCGACCCTCATAAAGAAAGGGCGCGGTGAGATCCGCGCCCTTTAACAATCAATGAGAGTTAGTTAGCTTTTTTCGCTTCAATCTTACGGCGACGCGCTTCAACAATGGTCTTGTAGAAGTCATGGTTCACGTCCACGAAGTCAGCATACTCACCGCCCTGTGCGGAGTAAAAACACTCGGTGTTGTCGGTCACCATGGACTTCAGCGAGGCAACAACCTTCTGCTTCACATCAGCAGGCAAAGACTTGCGCACAACAAGCGGACCATTCGGGATCAAAGGTGACTTCCACACCTGAACCAGATCGGACATATCAACCATGCCCTTATCAACCATCTTACGCAGGTTGCCAGAGGTGTAGCCCTCTTCCCATTCACCAACGCCGGATGCCCAGGTCACACCACCATCAACATCGCCATTCAACACAGCCAGAACGTTCTGCTCATGACCACCGGAGAACTGAGTAGACGCGAAGTACTCATCCAGTTTCAGGCCCATTTCATCAAAAGCAACTGAAGGCACCAGATAACCGGAGGTCGAATTCGGGTCAGCAAAACCCATGCGCTTTCCCTTCATATCTTCCAGCGTTTCAATGCCGGAATCTGCACGCGCCACCATCACGGAGTAATAGCCAGTCGCGCCATCAGTCTGCTTGGTGGTCAACACAGGCTCAACCGCATCCGGAGCAGAAAGGTAAACTGCAGAATAGCCAGAAGCGCCAAGCTCAGCATAATCCAGGTTTCCGCCCTTCAGGCCCTCAATGGTGCCAGCATAGTCCGCTGCCGGAAAAAGCTTGACCGGAACACCAAGAAGCTTTTCAAAACGATCAACCAGACACTGGTTGGAACGAAGACGATCCGCTTCGTTTTCACCACCAAGAATACCAATGCGGAACTCGGTGATTTTCTCTTCAGCCAGAGCCACAGGCGCAGCAAGAAGGGTTGTGCTGACAGCAAGAGCTGCAGCAACTTTAGCGACGATTTTCATCAGAGCACTCCAATATCAGAATAAAAATCTAAAACCCGCTGCTACTCAGCAGCAGAGACGACAGGTGAAACCTCACGTGTCGCCAGTTCCAGGGCAGCGATCTTTGCACCTTCGCTGCCAAGAGACGTAGAGGTCATCCCCTCCTCAAAGCTCTCATCTGCACCGTAAATCTCACGGGCAACGCTGGTAGAAAGCTCATCCGGCTTCCCATCAAACACAATCTCACCGTCACGCATGCCAATCGCGCGGTCGCAGTAGTTGCGAGCTGTATCAAGAGTATGGAGGTTACAAATAACTGTCAGACCATCTTCGGTGTTGATCGCCTTCAGCGCATCCATCACCACCTGCGCATTCATCGGGTCAAGCGACGCAATTGGTTCATCCGCCAGCAGCATTTTCGGCTCCTGCATTAAAGCACGAGCAATCGCCACACGCTGCTGCTGACCACCAGAAAGATTTTCGGCCCGCTTCAAAGCCGTTTCAGCAATACCCAAACGCTCAAGCTTCAAAAGAGCCTGCACCCGTTCTTCCCGGGTGAACAGCTTGAGCATGCTGGAAACAGTGCCATGGGCATTGAGCCGACCAAGCATCACATTGGTCAGAACATCAAGCCGTGGCACAAGGTTGAACTGCTGAAAGATCATTGCACAGTCACGCTGCCATCTGCGCTTATGCGCACCCTGTAGAGCCAGCACATCCACACCATCAACAAGAACCCGCCCGTCAGTGGCAGGGGTCAGCCGGTTGATCATCCGCAGCAAGGTGGACTTGCCTGCACCAGAGCGACCAATGATGCCGATCATCTGAGGCTTCTCGACAATAAAGCTTGCGCCTTTTACGGCAACATGCGCCCCAAATTCTTTTCTAACGCCTTCAAACTGGATCAAGAGTTCAACCCCGGTGCCTGTTAAAATTTCACGTACTAGGCACACGCGATTGTTACAGACAAATGACGCCTCTCCTCAAACCCACCCCGTCAAAAAACCGTCACACCCCACCTCCCCAACCTAGCTGGCAAAACAAGCGATCCATTACGTTTTTGTGACAGAGAGGGGAAATGCATCAGCGCGCAGACGCACCTGCGAGATATGCGGAGCTAGAAGAAGAATCGAAGATATGAATTAAGAAAAATCAGCTTCTTGCTTTCAGCCGATCACTCACACAGCAACTGGACATTGCGTTGCCGCCTGACACGGCATAATATCAATACATATTGCATAAAATTAATACTATGAAGCCATGAAACCAAACGAACGTCTTAGAACTGCTCGCTTCAATGCGGGCTTTAAAACAGCTTCGGCTGCCGCCAGATCTCTTGGTGTCAATGTGAGCACCTACTCAAGTCATGAGAATGGCTCCAGGTCCTTTGGCCAGGAAGAAGCGACCCATTATGCGCGCCGCTTCAAAACATCTCCTCAGTTCCTGCTGTTCGGGGAAGACCAGATACTCACGGACACAAAACCAAACGCTGAGAACCTGACACACAGCCTTCTGGGAGAAATTGCAAACGATCCTAACAGGCCCCAAACAGATAAACTTGACTTGGAGTTATTCTTACAGTCTTTTGAAGAAGGAATAAGACTCGAAGAACAGATTCTTGAAGGAAGGGGCAGCATAAGAGATTTATCTATTATAGTTGAAAATATATACAACGCAGCGAAGACGAAGAATACTAATAAATGATATTTTTTAACTAACGGATACTGCCTTATAGCTTGATCAGGCGCTCTTATCGGAAGTACCTAAAGAGAGACACATATGGAAAACGAAAGCGCACTATCACTCATCTGGCATCGCCCAACCCTCTCACATAAGGAAGAGGTACTGGACCTTATTAAAACTGCCGAGAAGTTTGACCTGATCACAGCACTTAAGATGATGTGCATTAATCTTTATGATTGCCCCTACATAGATTTACTGAGCGAAAAGCAACAAAAGGAAGTGATCAACGCCTTCCGCCCTGCGCTGGTTCTCGCCTACACACAGCAAAGACAGGAGCAGGAAGTTGCTTGAATATACCGAGAGGCGACCAGCAACAGCACTCATACTCGAAGAATTGAGCACAACGGGCGCACAACTTTTGCACATCTGGAACCAGTCCAATGGCCACCTCTCACCCGAGTTCATTGATTACGCCCGCAAAGTATTGCTCATGGCGCCTCCGGCAACACCGAGTGACAGTCCTGACATTCTAATGATCGGAACCGAGAGCTTCGCACGTCATGTGTTCGGCTCAAAATGGGCGCAGCATCCAACCAGAGCTCGAAAAGCAATGCCGCAAACCTACCGAAAACTGGTGGCGAGCAGTTACTGGAATGCCTATCAAACCAACAAGCCCATCTTTGATTTGATTGGCGCGAACCTTTCCGATGAGAGCTATCGCGAGTATTGCAGATTGATCCTGCCCGTGCATTCACGAGCAGGAATATCTCAGCTTGTTGTATTCACGCAGGAATTACCCAATCAAGCATCGCGCGCTATATCCTCAATCAACTGAGTAAGCGCATAGGAAGGGTTTGCACACAACGCTAACCCTTCAGGAAAATCCCGTGCTGGAACTTCAAAGCGAATTCCATCGGGCTGGCCGACCATCCATCCCCAACGTGCTCCATTTCCATTCAGGAAATCAGCAGGCCGCATCCAGCAATAAATCCAGTCAAGACGCCAGAGATCGAAAGCCAGAAGTTGCGCAAGTTCCATCAATCTTCGCGCATATCCCAGTTTTCTCAGGTCCGGCCTGATCCAAAGATCCCCCAGATACCCAACTTGCCCTGATATACGTTTCGCAATCTCCGGCTGAGCATCTGTCATCTGCACCGGGTTGCCATTCACGTCGTCATATCGCAAGCGCCAATAAGATGCCCAAAAATCAGAGAGCACCATCCCATGCAGCGGCTCCAGCCGAATTGCCGCAAAACCGCAGAACTTCTTTTCACCAGGAAGCCTGAGCCCTATCCAGGCGGCATTCTCTTTACTCTGTCCATTGAGAGAGTGAGCAAAATGAGGTGTAAGCCCTCCCTTGACCTTCGGCAAAGCCTTGGCCGCGTCTGCAAATGAATCTCCCTGTAAAATCTCAAAACCATTTTTTTCAAACTCAGAAATCAGCTTAGCCGCTGCCTGATAGAGCACTAAACGTGCCACCACCATGTCGGTACCTCCAAAGACTCAAAGAGCAAACAGAATCAGATATCCACACTAAACCTAGTGAATTTACCCCCTAAATCTAACAATCAACATACTCTGGCTTTTGTCCAGATTCACGACACAGGACAGCATGTGCAAAATTGATACGTTACGCATTGGGGTAGCGTCTGCGAGAGCAATTTTTTTTAACACTAAATGTGTGAGTTTAAACATCATGACTGACTTTGAAGTAATTAAGCTTCTTCGTGAACATCGAAGAAAACTATCTCGTCTTCCAGCAGGTTCAATTGTCCGTTTCAAAGGCAGCTATCCCGAAGACCTAGGAGAATGCAACATTGGCATTGTGCAACGCGATGCAGCCCTGAGTGCTGTGGTCGTCCTGTACATCGATGCAGAAGGGCAACCTCAACAAGCGGTCGCAGCTGCATCAGATCTGTCTATTGTTGAAAGTGAACGAGATGAACCTTTAGATCAGGACAACACAGCCCGAAATACACGCGATGACCTGCAGCCGGGCATTAACAAACTGACCAGCCAGATCAAAAGCGCTGCCATATCTGACACAGACAAGGCAACCCTTGCCTTGCGCGCAGGAAAAGCAATCCTCTCAAACATTGCAGATGAGATCTTGGTAAGCCAGTTCACTGAGACGCTGGAAACAGAAGACGCAACCACCATTTAATGCATCTGTTTCTGATGAGGCGCTAAAAGCAACGGCGGCTTCCGTAATAAAGTGGCAGGGCCCCGCCCTGCTCCTCTCTACACATGTGGTGCAGGAATGAACAAAGGCACAAGCCATAACAGGCTGACTTGCCTGTATTTTCATTCAATCATGTAAAGGGAAGATGGCGGACACGGAGGGATTCGAACCCTCGAGACCCTTCCGGGCCTACTCCCTTAGCAGGGGAGCGCCTTCGACCACTCGGCCACGTGTCCATGCCCGGGTAGATACCCACGAACCATCTGAAATTCAAGAGCAAGTAGCAACTGTAGCTGTGGAAACAGAAAATACCCTGTGTAGAAACTACAAAACATCGCAGACCTCCCCGATTTCTCCTCAGCAAGAAATTTTAGGCGCCCTCTTTACAAGAAACCAAAACAGGCGTAAATTTCAATCAATCGATTGATTAAATAAGAAGATGCCATCATGTCAAACACCCCTACCCCTACCCCTGACGAACTGCGCGAAGCGCTGGCATCTGACACGCCCTCCGCAAAGACAAAACGGGATCTGATTGAATCTGCCCTCTACCACTTCGGCCACGAAGGGTACGCCGGCACCTCAACCCGCTCCATCGCGCAAACCGCAAAAACAAACATCGCCTCGATCGCTTACCATTTTGATGGCAAGGCTGGATTGAAGCGTGCCTGCATCAACTTTGTCGCCATGGCCATTGGAGATGTGCTCTCGGTCATCCTGAACAGAAAGCTCACGGACATTGAGCATCTGTCGCCAGAAGAAGCACGCGCCAAAATTCTGGAGATGATCGACCGCATGATTACCTTCACCCAGACCAACAAGCGCGCGGAGCTGGTGATTGGCTTTATGCTGAAGGAAGTGCTCCACTCTCCTGATGAAATCGATACGCTCTATCACTTGCTCTTTGAACCGCTGATGGACCGCATCACCGCCCTCTTCAGCCGCGCCACCGGACAGCCCGTCACATCGGATGAGCTAAAGCTCGCCATCTTCGCCATGATCGGCCAGCTGCTTTACATCCGTCTGGCCCGCCCACTGGTGCTGAAACGCATGGGCTGGCAGGCCGTTGGCCCGGATGAGCTGGTGCAGATCAAGACGATCCTGACACGCTCCATCAATGCCCTCCTCGATGATCTGTCGAAAGGCCCGGACCATGCTTAATGTCTGCGCACTTCCCATTGTTGCTGGGTGGGTCGCGTTTTGTGCGCCAGAACCCAACCTCACCGCTGGCTATGTCGAAGGAGAGTACCTCAAGCTTGCGCCGGTGGAACTCTCCGAGATCGCTGATGTGAAGGTGGAAGAAGGAGAACTGGTCAAGAAGGGCCAGCTCATCGCCGTGCTGGAAGCCTCCGATGCCACCATGAAGCTGGCTGAAGCAAAAGCACAGCTACAGCAGACACTCGCCTCCCTGAACGATCTCAAACTCGGCAAACGCCCGGAAGAGATAGACGTGCTGAACGCCACCCTGCGCTCAGCACAGGCACAGGCCAAGCACTCCCAGAACGTCTACGACAGATATCAGGGCCTCCTCACCCGCAAAGTCATCTCGCAGGCGCAGTTTGATGAGGTGGAAACCGCCCTCCTCGTGGCACAGGCCCGCATCACCGAACTGAAGGCCCAGCTTTCCGTCGCCAAACTGCCAGCCCGGGAAGACCAGATCGCCGCGGCTGAGAGCCAATATGAAATGGCCAAGGCAAAAGTTGATCTGGCAGAATGGCTGCTGGAGAAGCGCAAGATCTACGCACCAGAAGATGCCAAGGTCACGGACGTGTTCCTGCACTCTGGCGAAATGGCAGGTCCAACCGCGCCTGTTGCCAGCCTGTTGCCCGTCAACTCCATCAAGCTGCACTTTTATGTGCCGGAAGAGCACTACGGTCAGCTGAAGCTTGGCACCAAATTCAATGCCAGATGCTCCGGCTGCACCACGCTGCAAGCCCTGCAGATCACCCATATTGCAGAAGGTCCGGAATTTACACCGCCTGTCATCTATTCTTTAGAGACACGAGAGAAGCTGGTCTACGAAATACAGGCCAAGCCTATCACCACGCATTCCCAGTTGAGACCCGGTCAGATTTTTGACGTTGATCTGGACAGTTTGCAATGAACGCAATCGAAGTCACAGGCCTGACAAAACGCTTTGGCGATAAGCTGGTCGTCAACAATGTCTCGCTTAAAGTCAAATCAGGTGAAATTGTTGGCTTCCTCGGCCCCAACGGCTCAGGCAAAACCACCAGCATCCGTATGATGTGCGGCCTGCTGCGTCCAGATGAAGGCCACGGCCAGGTGCTGGGCTACGATCTGATCAAAGACCGCCTGCTGATCAAAAGCCAGGTCGGCTACATGACGCAGAAGTTCTCATTCTACGAAGACCTGACCATCGAAGAGAACCTGAGCTTTGTGGCGCGGCTTTACAATCTGAAGCCTGTCAAGAAACACACCACTGGAACACTCGAAAAGCTCGGTCTGCTTTCCCGTCGCAATCAACTGGCTGGCGAACTGTCAGGGGGGTGGAAGCAGCGCCTTGCTCTGGCAGCCTGCACCATGCACAAGCCTAAACTGCTCCTGCTGGACGAACCAACAGCAGGCGTGGACCCCAAAGCCCGCCGCGACTTCTGGGAGGAAATCCACCGCCTCGCCGCTGATGGCATGACGGTGCTGGTTTCCACCCACTACATGGATGAAGCAGAACGCTGCCATCGCATCACGTACATCTCTTATGGCGAACTTCTGGCCGATGGCTCCCTGCACGATGTCATCGCAGATGCCGGACTGCACACATACTCACTCACTGGCCCCAACCTTGAACGGTTCATTCCTGAGCTTCAAAACAACAAAGGCGTGCAGCAGGTTGCACCATTCGGCAACTCACTGCACGTCACAGGAACAGACCTTCAGGCCCTGAAACACGCGCTCAAACCACTTGAGCAGTACGAAGACATCCAGATCGAACAATCAGAAACCAATCTGGAAGATGTCTTCATCAAGTTCATGAGCGACAGCACGGACAACATGCAATGAGCAGCATCTTCTCCCTACAGCGGCTCTTCGCCATGCTCATCAAAGAGTTCATCCAGATGCGCCGTGACCGCGTCACCTTCGCCATGATGCTCGGCATACCGCTGGTCCAGCTTGTGCTGTTCGGCTACGCCATCAACAACGACCCACGCGGCCTGCCAACAGCGCTGGTCTCTCTGGCAAATGATCCCTATTCCCGCGCAGCTGTCACCGCATTGGAGAACTCACAGTACTTCAAGTTCACGGAGCGCAACATCTCGCCTTCAGAGGCCCGCACCTTACTCAGGAAAGGCGAAGTCACTTTTGTGGTGACGATCCCGAGCGACTTTGCCAAACAGGCAGAAGCCGGAACGCCCAACGCTCTCATTGAAGCAGATGCAACTGACCCGGCGGCCTCCGGCGCAGCTGTAGCATCAGCCCCCTCCATCATTGAACGTGCCGTGGCCTCCGTGAAGCAAAAGAACCCCAGCCTGAAGCAGGATCTTTTAAAGTCCAGCACGATCATTCATCGCAAATACAATCCGGAAGGCATCACCCAGTACAACATCGTGCCCGGCCTGCTTGGCGTTATCCTGCAGCTGACACTGGTGATGATGACAAGCATTGCTCTCACCCGCGAGACCGAACGCGGCACCATGGAAAACCTGCTGGCCATGCCCGCCTCTCCCTTTGAGATCATGTGCGGCAAGGTCTTGCCCTATCTGGCCGTGGGTGCAGTTCAGGTCGCTGTGGTGCTGGTTGCTGGCCGCATCCTGTTCAGCATTCCGTTTGAAGGCGACCTGATACTGCTCATTGGCGCTATTCTGGTATTCGTGCTCTCACTGGTGCTGCTGGGGTACTTCATCTCCACTATCGCCCGCACTCAGATGCAGGCCATGCAGATGACGTTCTTCTTCTTCCTGCCATCCCTGCTACTCTCCGGCTTCATGTTCCCATATGCAGGCATGCCGGGCTGGGCGCAGACACTGGGCGAGATCTTCCCACTCACCCATTTTCTCAGAGTGGTCCGCGCGATCCTGCTCAAAGGAGCGGAATGGAATGAGATTTCCGTCAGCGTCTACACGCTCTTCCTCTTCGTTGCGGTGCTCCTGATGCTGGCCCTCAAGAGATTCAAACGCACACTGGACTAAGACAAGAAACAAAAAGAGGCACTGAACTCCAGCGCCTCTTTTTTATTCATCAGTTCGCTTCCAAAGCCTCAGCTCTTTGAGAGGTCTCTCCCTCTCCTGAACCATTTGAGACAAGGTTTGCCATCAGGCGGAAGGCTCCCGGCACCAGCTTCTCCATCTGGTGATGCAAAATAAGAGAGGTGTGAATGTGCTGGCCTTGCCCAAACGCACCAGAAAGCAGAATGCCCCGGTGAGGCGCTTCATCCGGGTCTGCCATTTCCAGCAGCGGCTCATAGGCCTCATCCCAGCTCTTGGCAAAGTACAGCCCGCGCTCTTTGTGCCAGTTCGCCCAATCATTCTCACCAATGGCGTTCGGCTGGTTGAGCAAGTCATGCTGCGGGTTCAGATAGCGCACTTCTGCGTTTTCATCAGTCACCCGCCAGCGCAGGCTTGGCGAGCCAATCTCAAGCCGTTTCATCGGAAGCTTGTCCGCATCCCAGCGATCCCATGGGCGATGATAAAGCGTGATCAGACGACCACCGGCCTTCACCCACTCATGAATCTCTTCAATGCCGTCATGCAGATCCGGCCTGTTGCGGAACGCGAAGATACCAATCACCAGAGTGTCCAGCTCTTGCAGGCGTTGCGCACTCAGCTCTCCAGCGGACAGCTCCACCACATCAGCACCAATGTCACTGAGCCATTTTCCAACCCGATCATTACCGCTGCCAACGTAACCAACACGCTGAGCTGCAAGACGAGCCTCAACCACACAAACGCGAATTGTCGCTGCCGTGACCCACACCCGCTGACTCACGTGCGGATAGGAAATCACATGCACCGTGTGAGCAGGCTCTCCATCTTGCAGGATTGGCAGCTCATAAAGCCCATCAGCCACATCATTCGGCAGTGTCAGCTGAAACACACCATCGTCTGAGCGCACCTGCCAGCCATCCGGCACATCAAGTGACAAGCCAGAAGCATTGCCACTCACAGCAGCATTGAGAGAACGCCCCACCAACGCGCTGTTGAGCACGAAGTTGGCTTCATCAAGCTCCACCACATGACTTGGCAAAACAACAGGCTCCACCTCAAACGCAAGCCGCGTTTCAACCTCCACCCCATGGGATGTAAACTGAAGCTTTGCACATGGTGCCTGAAGAACATCTGGCCGATAAATCGCGGGATACGGATCGCTGGTCGCAGCATCTGCACCCACCTGAACACGGCCCTCTTGCAGGCTCCACCCATCAGGCAGATCCAGCTCATAGCGCACGGCATCGCGGTTACATTCAAACGTGATCTCAGCCGTATCACCACGCTTCAGCTGATCCTGAGAGAGACGAAGAGAGGCAACAACGCCTTCGGAGAGCTCCAGCACTTTCGCCAGCTGCAGCTCTTTGCGCTGCAAGCGGTGTAGAACTTCATCACGCGCTGCCTCAGGGCATTCCTCCTGAGCTTTACGAACCAGCTTCAGGGCCTGCGCTGCTGCCGCCCCAATCATGGCACGGTTCGGAAACGCCTCAATCGCATCCAGGCAGTGATCGTGTGCCTTGTCCAAAAGAGTGCCCAAGGCAGGCGCACCCGCAAAGGAGGCAAGCTCCGAAAGATCACGCGGCAGGTTGTCAGAAAGAGACTGCTCCTCCGTGCCAACGGTGCTTTCTGCCAGATGCAACGGCCAGACGTTGTTGGTGCTGTAATTCCGCCAGCGTCCCATGCCTTGGGTTTTGTGGAACGCACGCGATTGCTCGCCAATCTGTGCCCAGCTCCAGCCGGTGACTTCTTCCTCACCATTGCCATCAAACTCAAGCGTTGCAGGCGGTGGCGGCACTTCATCATCATACGCCCCACCGGCGCCAGACCAGGCTGGCAGATAAAGCTTCTTCACCGTCCAGCACGGCAGATCAACATCAGGGAAATCAGGATCAGCCGCCGCTTTCATCACCTCAAACGCAGCCTGTGTCATGGCGCGGTGGTGACCATGCTGGCCGGGAATGTTCAGAAAGGTCGGGCTGATGATGTCCGGACGCTCTTGCCGGATGATCTCAACAAACCGCTTCAGCGTGCGCTGATGCCCCCATTTGCCAAGCGTCTCCACCCCACTCTTGGAGAACCCGAAATCAAAGATATCATCCTCAGCATTTTCAGAGAGCCAGTACATGCGCATGTTCAGCACATCACAAGCTTTCTCCATCTCAGCCGTGCGCAGAACACCGAGGTTCTCAGTGGCCTCAGTGCCAATATCATTCTGTCCGCCCTCACCGCGGTTAGCGCAAGCATAAGACAACGCAATTCCGTCACGAAGACCGATGGCCGCCAGCATTTCAGAAATCTCATCATCCGGATGAGCACCCGTATTCATGAAGGAGACTGTTGACTTGAGCGGCTGCAAGGCACGCCAAAGCTCCACCATCCGCACATGTTGCTTATGCGCGGCAATACGTTCTTGATCTGAAAGTGGCATCTCGTCCCCTCAGGCTACCTTCGAAATACTTGGAATATACGTGTCGTGAATAATCAGAGCCGCTGCGCCAAGCGCAGCCGTCATCCAACCGGAGGCACCGCGCACCACGCGCGGCAAAGTCCGGTCAGCGCGAACGGAAACCGTCGCATCAATCAGATCCAGCTTATCAATCAGCCGCTCCAACAATTCCGGCGGCATGGCGCCACCCAGAATAACGGCCTCCGGATCAAACAGATTCTCCAGCGTGCCAATGGCCTGCGCCAGCGGATCAGCCGCTTCACTGATCCACTCTTCCAGATCAGGATCATTGGCAGCCAGCAGATCAGAAAGATCCTTCTGGCTCTCCGCAGACTTACCGCGCTTTTGCAAAAACTCGCTGGCCGCCATACGGCTGGTGTAGGTTTCAAGGCACCCGCGATTGCCACAGGAACAAAGCCGTCCACCCCGCTCCACAACCACGTGCCCCAGCTCACCTGCGTTGCCAAACGCACCGCGCAGGATCTCACCGTTGGAGATTACACCAAGGCCAAGGCCAGTCCCGAAATAAACAAAACAGAAGGATTGCAGCTCCGTTGCCGAGCCCGTGGTCTGCTCGGCAATCGCCGCTGCCGTCGCATCATTTTCCACCCGCACTGGCACCTGCAGCACGTCTTCAAACAGCGCCTGCGGGTCTTTATCGTCCCAGCCAACCAGCTCCGCTTTACCCGCACCGGTTAATCCTACGCGTCCAAACGGGCCCGGCATAACGATTCCCGCACCCAGAACAGGTGGCGCGTTCTTGCCAATGGATGAAAGCGCCTCATCACAGGCCGCCTTCACCGCAGGCAGAACAACAGCCGGTTCACTGCTCTTGATGTGTATGCGTTTGGTATAAAGCGTGTCGCCGAGAAAGTTCACCAGCGCGCATAAAATCGCGTTGGGGCGAACCTCCACCCCCAGCGCCACAGCGCCTGCCGGGTTCAGCGTATATTGCACCGCAGGCAGTCCGCGTCCTTTTGTCTGGCGCTCGCCAGCAAGAATCAGCGCCTCACCTTCCAACTCCGCTATGATGTTACTCATCGCTTGTGTGGACAAACCAGTCAGGCGAGCAAGTTCTGCACGTCCCAGTTTACCATGGGAACGTAAGTGTCCGAGAACGACTTTCCTATTGTGAAGTCGAGTTCTTTCAGCGTTTGAGCCAATGATTTTAAGTGGTGCTTTTCGATGCATATCTATCCATTAATTCAAAACACTTGAATATTCAACTTAATTGAATTAAATCTGTTCAGCATTGTGAAATATTAAGAGAAGAACATTTCTTTTCGCAATTTATCAAAAGAAGCTGGGGCGAGGAATAGAGGGCAGCTCCGACTTTAGGACTTAGGAGAGGGTCAATGAAGCAATTGAAAAAGTGGATGCTGGGGGCAACCACCGCAGCTTGCGCAATGTATGCAGCAGGCAGCGCACAAGCAGTTGAAATTGAGTACTGGCAGTATTTCTTTGAGCCACGTGTGAAGGCCATGGAAACCCTGATCGAAAACTTCGAGAAGGCCAATCCGGACATCACCGTGAAGATGACCCACTTCCCGTATGCGGATTACCGCACGAAAGTGGCAGCAGCGATCCCTGCAGGTCAGGGCCCGGATGTGGTGCAGCTGTTCTATGGCTGGCTGAACGACTACGTCAACGCGCAGCTCATCCAGCCGCTACCAAACGACGTGTTCCCGCCAGCTGAGATCGAAGCTGAGTTCTTCCCAATGGTTCAGGCCATGAAGCGCGGCGACCAGTACATGGCCCTGCCAACCGCAGTGCGCTCGCTGGCTCTGTTCTACAACAAGCGCCTCTTCGACAAAGCAGGTATCGACGGCCCGCCAAAAACACTGGACGAGCTGGTTGAAACTGCCAAGAAACTCACCCAGACAGACGGCGCAGGCAACCTTTCTACCGTTGGCATCACCACCGGCATGAACGCGCAGGATCACCACTGGTTCCGCGAAGTGCTCGTACGCCAGTTCGGCGGTGATCCGTACATGGATAACTACAAGAAGGTGAACTACAACACAGACGCTGGTAAAGCCGCTCTGAAGTACTACTCCGATCTTGAGTTCACCCACAAAGTGACCGCAGCTGGCTTCATGGATGAGCCGCAGGCAGCCTTCAAGGCAGGCCGCGCAGGCATGCACATCGATGGTTCTTTCCGCATCGGCGCACTCAACAAGGTTCGTGGCCTCAAGTGGGGCGTGGCAGAGCTGCCAGCAGCTGCTGACGGAACCCAGTCCAACTACTCCTCCTACTGGGTCAACGGCATCACTTCCAAGGCAACCGGTGAGAAGTACGACGCAGCCGTCAAGTTCATGAAATACGTGACCTCCGATGAGGCCATGCAGGTCTGGCTCGACACCGTTGGCGAACTTCCAGCAAAGCCATCCGCTGCGATGACCGATGCAAACGCAAACCACGAAGTCTACGGCCCGTTCATCAAAGGCCTCGGCTACGCAAAGACAACCATCTTTGCCAACGAAAGTGGTCAGCGTCAGGCTCTGATGGACATGGTTGGCCGTATGCGTCTTGAAAGTCAGTCTGCAGAAGATTCCCTTGCTCAGGCAGCAGGCGAAGAGCAGAAGATCCTCGACGACTACTACAACTAAGCGTCAAAAACCGCTGCTTCTGCGAAGATTGGAACCCGCTCTTCGAAAGAAGCACGACGCAAAACAAAAGCATGTGAGGGCGATCCCTTTGCCCTCACATCTCAAGGTCAGCATATAGGGCAAAGGCTCTTTCAGCAGAGCCACAAAACACCTTAAAACAAAGAGTTAGAGCAGTCTCATGAATCATATTATGAGCAAACTGCTGCAATTCCGGCTATAATCAGGGGGCGGTTTTGGGGATTTATAAAAGGCTCTCGATCTCGCAAAAGCAGATCGTCTGGGCATGGGGGCTACTCGCCATCCCGATCGTTTTTTATGTGGTTGTGCGCTTCTATCCAACAGCGAACGCCATTCTGCTCTCTTTTCAGGAATGGAACCTGCTTGGCTCCCGCAGCTGGACCGGGTTCGACAACTACGTAAAGCTATTCAGCGATCCAACCTTCTGGAAAGTGTTCGCCAACACCTTCCTCTATCTGATATTGGGAACACCAACTTCCCTGCTTCTGGCATTCGTGATCGCATTCCATCTGGATAAGCTGCGCTTCATGCACGGCACCATCCGCGCACTGTACTTCCTGCCATTCATGACCAGCGCTGTGGCCATGGCATGGGTCTGGCGCTGGTTCTACCAGCCGGTTCCAATCGGCGTATTCAACAACGCTCTGGCAACCTTCGGCATTCCGCAGATCCCATTCCTGAACTCCACCACCTACGCCCTGCCATCCATTCTGGCACCAGCCATCTGGGCAGGTCTCGGGTTCCAGGTCATCATCTTCATGGCAGGCCTGCGCGCCATTCCGCAAACCTATTATGAGGCAGCCCGCATTGATGGCATCTCCGCATGGGAAACCCTGACAGAGATCACCATCCCTCTGCTCAAGCCAACCATCGTCTTTTTGGTTGTCTTCTCCTCAATCGGCTTCCTGCGCATCTTCGACCAGGTCTTCAACATGACCACGAACGATCCGGGCGGCCCGCTGAACTCCACCAAGCCGTTGGTTCTGATGATCTACGACACGGCCTTCAACTCTTTTGACATGGGGTATGCGGCAGCACAAACGGTTGTCCTGTTCACCGTTCTGCTCGTCGTCAGCCTGCTGCAACTGCGCGTCATGAGGGATAAGTAATATGGCTTTTTCAGAAACACTGGACACAGGCAAGAGCGCTGCATCCCTGCGCAGCTCAGCCCGCAGAAAACGCAGTCAGGCACAATTCATCCGCTGGCTCCTGCTGTTTGCAGGCGGCATCGCCATGATCATGCCAATCGTGTTCATGCTGTCCACGTCCTTCAAATACCCGTTTGAGGTCTACAACTTGAACCTCATCCCGGAAGAACCAACCATCGAGAACTACACCTACGTTCTGGAAGATGGTCGCTTCTTCGGCTGGTTCACCAACTCGCTGCTCATCGCCACCATTACAACCATCTGTAATGTGCTGTTTGACAGCCTCGTCGGTTACGTCCTGTGTAAGTACACCTTCCCGGGCCGTTACGTCATCTTCATCGCCATCCTGTCGACCTTGATGATCCCGACCGAAATGCTGGTTATTCCGTGGTATCTGATGAGTTCCACATTCGGTTGGCTCGACACCTACTGGGGCATCATGTTCCCGGGCCTCATGACAGCCTTCGGCACCTTCCTCATGAAGCAGTTCTTTGAAACTGTGCCGGATGACTTCCTAGAAGCAGCACGCATCGATGGCCTCAACGAACTGCAGATCTGGTGGACCGTGGCCATGCCGCTGGTGCGCCCGGCTCTGGCAGCTCTGGCAATCTTCGTGTTCCTCGGCAACTGGACCGCCTTCATCTGGCCGCTCATCGTCACCAACAGTCAGGAAATGTACACCCTGCCCGTTGGCCTCACCACCTTCTCCGTAGAAGCGCAGGTGGAGTGGGAGCTGATCATGACCGGCGCAGCAATCTCAACCATCCCGACCCTGATCGTATTCCTGGTGTTCCAGCGCTACATCATTCGCGGCGTAGTAATGGCAGGGCTTAAAGGATGATCGACAGTTCCAAGTTCCCGCATCCGGTCTACAAGGACACCGTGCTTGCACCGCTCTTTGAAGGGGTCAAAGCACACCACACCACCTCGATCACGCAGATCAATCAGGCACATCTGGTGATGCTGTGCGAGACTGGCATCGTGCCACTGGAAACCGGCAAGCAGATCGCCAAGGCGCTGGTCGAGATCGAGAAAGGTCTGGCCGATGCTGATCCGGAATACACAGGCGAGTACGAAGACTACTTCTTCCTCGTGGAAGCTGAGCTGAAGAAACGTCTGGGCCCGGACATTGCCGGCATGCTGCACACAGCCCGCTCGCGCAATGACATGGACCATACAGTCTTCAAGCTGGCACTGGCCAAACGCTGTGATGCCCTCACCCAGCAGGCACTACACCTGTGCGATGTGCTGATCAGAAAAGCTGAGATAGAGAAGGAAACGCTGATCGTTGCCTACACCCATGGGCAACCGGCACAGCCATCCACCTTCGGCCATTACCTGTCCGCAGCGCTGGAAGTGCTGCTGCGCGATCTGGAACGTCTGAAGCTAGCAAGAGCTGGCATTGACCACTGCCCAATGGGTGCAGCAGCCATCACCACCTCCGGCTTCCCGATCAATCGCGAACGCATGGCAGAGCTACTGGGCTTCAGTGAGCCTCTGCTCAACTCCTATGGCTGCATTGCCTCAGTAGATTACGTGACAGGCCTCTATTCGGCCATGAAGCTCATGTTCCTGCATCTGGGCCGCGTCATTCAGGATATGCAGTTCTGGAGCGCGTTCGAGGTCGGCCAGCTCTACGTGCCAAACAGTCTGGTGCAGATCTCGTCCATCATGCCGCAAAAGCGCAATCCGGTGCCGATTGAGCATCTGCGCCATCTGGCCTCCGTCACCGTTGGCCGCTGCGATGCAATCGTCGGCACCATGCACAACACCCCGTTCACAGATATGAACGATAGTGAGGGTGAAGTGCAGCAGGCAGGCTACGCCGCCTTTGAAAGCGGCAGCCGTGTGCTGGACCTGTTTGCAGCACTCATCGCAGCAAGCTCCATCAACGAGGAACGTGTTGCCAAAAACACGGACGCCTCCTGCATCACCATCACAGAGCTGGCAGACACACTGGTGCGGGAGGAAGGTCTCTCCTTCCGTCAGGCCCACGAGATTGCAGCGGAAACAGCCAAGGCTGTGATCGCAGAGCAAAAGCCACTGCGTGATGGCTTCGACCCGTTTGGCAAGGCCTTTGAGGCCCATGTACAAAGGGTCTCCCGCATGAGCGAAGATCAGTTCATGCATGCTGTCAGTGCAGAAAATTTCGTTGCCATTCGCACCCGTCCCGGCGGGCCAGCTCCGAGTGCATTGGACGCTGCTTTAGAAACCTACAAGCAGTTCGCCAAGGCATTGAGAGCCAATAACAAATCATTTGTAGATCAAAGCGCGCAGGCCACCAAGGTGCGCAGCGCTGCTTTTGCAAAACTAGTGCAGGAGTGATCGATTGACCACCGTATCTCTAAACAATCTCGTTAAGTCCTACGGGAACACGCAGGTCCTGCATGGCATCAATCTGGACATCCAGTCCGGCGAGTTCGTTGTTCTGGTCGGCCCGTCCGGCTGCGGCAAATCCACCACCCTGCGCATGATCGCAGGTCTGGAGGAAGTCTCCGCTGGCGACATCCGCATTGGCGGTGATGTCGTCAATGACATGGAGCCCAAAGAGCGCAACATCGCCATGGTGTTCCAGAACTATGCGATCTACCCGCACATGTCCGTGCGCAAAAACATCGGCTTCGGACTGCGCACCTCCAAACTCTCCAAGGAAGAGAAGGATGCCCGCATCGATGAAGTGGCAGGCATTCTGGAACTCACTGATCTGCTCGACAGAAAGCCAAACCAGCTTTCCGGTGGCCAGCGTCAGCGTGTTGCCATTGGCCGCGCCATGGTGCGAGACCCAGCCGCCTTCCTGTTCGACGAGCCACTGTCTAACCTGGACGCGCAGCTGCGCACCCAGATGCGGTTGGAGATCAAGAAGCTCCACCAACGCGTTGGCAACACGATCATTTTCGTGACCCACGATCAGGTGGAAGCCATGACCATGGCAGACCGCATCGTGATCATGAAAGACGGTCACATCCAGCAGGTCGGCACGCCGTTTGAGGTCTTCTACGAACCAGCCAATATCTTCGTGGCTCAGTTCATCGGCGCTCCCTCCATGAACATGCTCAAAGGCATTGTGAAGGGCGAAACCATCGCGCTGGAAAACGGCACAGCCATTCAGCTGCCAACCACCAAGCTCAACGAAGACCAGAAGGTCGCCGTTGGCCTGCGCCCGGATGCCCTGCTCGTTCAGGAAGGCGAAGGCCTGTTCTCCGGCGAAGTCTCCGTGATCGAGCCTCTGGGCACCGACACTCTCGCCTACGTGAAAGTGGGCGATGAGGAAGTCATTGCAAAAGCCTCCGGCAGAACACCACCAGCCGTAGGCGACACAGTCAACCTGCATGCAGCACCTGAAGCCATTCACTTGTTTGATGCAGACACCGGGGAGGCTATCCGGTGACCTCAAAAGAAACCGATGGGGCAATCGTCTGTGCGGGACGGGTTTATTGCGACCTCATCTTTACAGGGCTCACCGAACTGCCAAGGCTAGGCGAAGAAACCTACGCCAAGGATCTGGCAGTTGAACCCGGAGGCGGCGGTTTCATCACCGCTGCCAACCTTTCCGCGTTGGGCCACAAAACCACGCTGCTGGCGTCCATGCCGGGCGGCCCATTCGGCTCTGCGATCCTTGAAAAGATGCAGCGCAGCGGCGTCGACCTAAGCCTCTCGCCGTACGATCAGGCCAATGGCGCGCAGGTCACAGCCGTAATCGGTTGTCTGGAAGACCGTGCCTTCCTGACCAAGCGCAATGGCACCGCCGTTCCAAGAGACATGCTGGACGCGTTCAGCGCCTCAAAAGCCAGACATCTGCACATTGGTGAGTTGGCAACGCTGCAAGAGCTGCCAGAACTTCTGGAGATCGCCAAAGCAGCTGGCATGACCGTCTCGCTGGATTGCTCCTGGGACCAGAACTGCCTGCTCAATGGAGACGTTCAGGACCTCATCGCACAGGTGGACCTGTTCCTGCCCAACGAGATGGAAGCCGAGCATCTGGGCTACCTGAAAGATCCGGCCAACTGCCCGACCCTCACAGTGGTCAAGAAAGGCAAGGCAGGCGCAACTGCCATAACGCCCGATGGCGAAATCACCGTTGCCGCCGACCCGGTACCCGTGGTCGACACCACTGGCGCAGGCGATGCCTTCAATGCCGGGTTCTTAAGCTCGTGGCTACGCGGTGCAGACATTGAGACCTGCCTGCACGACGGGAATAAGTGCGGCGCAGCCGCTGTCATGCGCGTCGGTGGCGCGCCTTAATCAAACAAAAAAGGGTCACGAGCACCGTGGCCCTTATCCCCCTTCTATCCCCGCATCTCTCACTCTTCCGCATAGCTTGCAGCCGCAGCACATATGCGCGCATCACTGCAGTACCGATGAACGCACCCTTTTACCTCTTCAACGCAATTTTTACAAAACAACGCACATTGCAACGCAAAAATTAAAACGTATTCTCTGATTTCTTAGGAAATCGTCAACAAGACCAAAAATCCTATATTTTCAGCCATTCTTGACAGATCAAAATTTTGATTCCTAAAATACAAACGTTTTAATTATTGCTTTTTCGGTTCCGGAAGAGCGCATACTGTCGGATTTCATAAAGTGGCTCGCGCAACAATCAAAACCATCGCTCAAAAAGCTGACCTTTCCGTCGGCACCGTCTCCAGAGCTTTGAAGGATTGCTCCTCAGTTAAGGACAAGACCAAGGAACGCGTACGCCAAATCGCCGAGGAAATCGGCTACGTCCGCAACCTCGATGGCCTGCGCCTGCGCACAGGCCGCACCTACTCTGTCGCCGTTGTCATGACTACACCAACCACTGGCAGTCATGAGTGGGAGGGCGTTGAATACACCAATATTCTCAATGGCATAATGGGCGCCCTACGCGGCACCTTGTATCGCGCTGCGATCTATCCGGTCGATGATTTTGACAGCAGCTTTCAGGAAATTCGGAACATCGTCGAGCAGCGTCTGGCCGATGGCATCATCATCTCAGGCACCCGCCCCGATGACACCCGCATCAGCTATATGCTGGAAAAAGACTTTCCATTCGTCACCTACGGCATGAGCGAGCACTTCACTCCTTACTCCTATGTGGACGCACACTCCCAGCAAATGTCCTATGAGGCCACCGCCCGCCTCCTCCGCCTCGGCCACTCCAACATCGTCACTATCAACCCGCCAGACGAGCTGATGTACTCAAAACAGCGCCAGCGCGGTTACCTGCGAGCGCTGGAAGATGCGGGGATAAAAACAACAGCAGATTTCATCGCCACCGGACCGCTTACACCGGAGTTCGGCAAAGCGACTGTTAAAGCATTGTATAATCACAACAATAAGCCAACAGCCTATATTTGCGCCAACGAAGCGAGCGCACTCGGCGTGCTGTCCGCCTTTCACGAACTGGGCATAGAGTTCGGCAAGGATGCGATCGTCAACGCCACCGACGACATCAACGTCAGTGCATATTTCACCCCACCGATCACGACATATTACCTGCCCATTGAAGAAACCAGCAAGGCTCTCGGCGAGTTCATCATTCGCCGCATAGAGGGAGAGCCGGCACAAGACCTCCAAAGAATGGTCATGCCACAACTGATCGAACGGCAGGACGACCGCCTGAAACCTTAGGCTTCAGGCACACGCGGCCCAGCGCTCTGGCTAGGCCAAGCAAAATTATGAGGAGAGCATAATATGTTACGTGAATTTATTGCCGCGACAGTATTTGGAACCATGATGATCGCAGGCGCACAGGCCGCAGATCTGGGAGGACATGTCCTCAAAGTCGGCTCAGACACCACCTACCCGCCAATGGAAACCGTTGATGAGAAAACCGGCGAAATCGTTGGGTTTGACGTAGATATCATGGACGCCATCTGCGCGAAAATTAATTGTAAGGCAGAGTTTGTAACCACTGCATGGGATGGCATTTTTGCGGCGCTGGTTCAGGGCGAATTCGACGTGGTCATGTCCGGTGTTTCCATCACGGACGAGCGCAAGAAAACCATGGACTTCTCTGATCCATACCTCGTTGTCAGTCAGGCAATCCTGCTGCGCGTCGAAGATGAAGGCACCTCACTGGACGCCTTCCAGAACGGCAGCAAAACACTCGCAGCCCAAACCGGCACCACCAACGCCCAACTGGCTGAAAAACTCGTTACACGCGACAACACCCGCCTCTACGATACCTTCGCAGCCGCCATTCTGGCCCTGCAAAACGCTGACGTAGACGGCGTCATCATCGACGGAACCTCCGCTCACGCTTACGAGCAGGAATTTGCCGGCGAACTGACTGCCGCAATCAAAGGCCTGGAATCCGACCCACTCGGCATCGTGTTCCAGAAAGGCTCTCCAATGGTTGACGCCTTCAACGAAGGCCTCGAGCAAATCAAAGCAGACGGTACATGGGATGCCCTCGTCGCCAAGTACTGGGGCGTTGAGAACTAATCTCTTCAGGCACCTCGCCTAAACCTCCGGGGCGGGCCTGTTCCCTGCGAGCAGCCCGCTCTCCCAATGTATCGAAGCGATCCACGAAACACATCAACCCATTGATGTGAGTGGAGGATTCCCGTGAATGTCTTAAGAACTCTGCGGCCCAGCAATGTCATCCTCATTGCTGCAATGCCCTTCATCATCTACCTGTTTGTCTCGACCAACAATTACAAGCGCTCAATCTACGCCATTGTCGGCATCGGAGAGAACGCCAGCACGCTGTTCGCAAGCTTCCTCTGCGCACTCGCCGTCTTCTGCGCAGGCTTCTGGCTGGCCTACTCTCTGTTGAAAAATACAGAGAAAAGCAAAGCCAGCCAACTCAGCCAGAATGCAGCTCTGATAATCTACTTTACACTTCAGGCACTAATCGCCACCAACACCGTAGACCTGTCCATCTTCGCAGACTCCATCATCGCCAACAGCGTTGATCCTTACACATCCGACCTCATTCAAAAAGCCGTCAGACCACGTCAGCTCACCCCTGAAGCCCAGGTACTGGTGCTCAGCATTTTCTCCAAAGCAACCTTCGCCTACCTGATTGCCTCACTTGGCCTGCTACTGATTCATTTTCTCAGCAAGTCAAAGCAAGCCCTTGTTTCTTTAAGTAGATACGGACTGACCCTATTGCTCCTAGCCAATGCACTTGGAGCGTTCTACATCCTGTTCGTAGCCCATGCCGGATTTGCAGCTGGCCTGATGGTGACACTACGAGCAGCATTCTTCGCCTACTTCACCTCCATGATCCTTGGACTGATCTGGGCTGGCCTGCAAAGCCTGGAGAAGAAGAAACACACCAACCTCTTCTACGCCATCGCAGCGCTGATCTTCTTCGGCCTCTGCACCTTCTTCGCTATGCAACCGCAGCAGTCCTACAGTCTGATCGGCTCTCTGGAAGGCCGCGTCGCCATCATCAAGGGCACACCACAACCAGTCACCGACCAGATCCGTTTCGGAGAGTATGACGGCGCTAACCACACCAGCATCGACATCCGAAGCGTGAAGGATCCGAGCCACGCATTGATCACCGTTGAAAAGAACAAACGTGTATCAGCAGCCTTCATACCGACTGAGGCCGTTCCAGCCGATGCAAACCTCCTCTGGCAAACGTCGTTTCTGCCGGATGAAAGCAAGTACCCGGCCATCACATTTGGCGTGCTCGGCTTCTTCACCATGCTGCTCGTGATCTGCTCGATCTACCGTGCCGAACACCCACTTGCCATCGCCGCAGAGTTCTTCATCGACACCGTTCGCGGCATCCCCATGCTGGTGATCATCCTTTACGTTGGCTTGCCCCTCAGTGGTGCCATCAAGAGTGCATCGGATGGAGCAATCAACCTTTCCAACATGACCCGCGGTATCGTCGCCATTTCCATCGGCTATTCCGCCTACATGGCAGAGATCTTCCGCGCTGGCATTCTCGCAGTCCCTAAAGGGCAGATCGAAGCAGCCAGAAGCCTTGGCTTAAGCCGTTGGCAAGTCGCACGTTTTGTAGTGCTGCCTCAGGCCCTGTCTATCGTCATACCTCCACTGGGCAACGAGTTCATCGCCATGCTCAAGGACACATCCTTGCTGTCCATTCTCTCTGTTCGTGACGTTACACAGCGCATGAGAGAGTTTCAGGCGAGCAGCTTCTTACCCTTCGCCCCGTTCAACTCCGCTGCAATTCTTTATGTGGTTCTCACACTGGGCGCAGCCAGCATAATCAAATCAATCGAGAGACGTTATGAGCGCAAATCACACGAATAAACTGGAGCGCCTCCAGCAGCTGGCAAACTCCATTAGCCTCCCCAAAGATATGGTGCTTGGTGCAGCAACCGCTTCTTACCAGATTGAAGGCGCCGTCAACGAAGGTGGCCGTGGTCCAACCGTTTGGGATCATTTCACCCACATCCCCGGCAACATCGCGGATGGCACCAACGGCGACATCGCCTGCGATCATTACCACCGGTTGGAAGAAGACGTCGCCCTGATGAAAGAGCTCGGCCTCACCGCCTACCGCTTCTCCATCTGCTGGTCACGCATCCTGCCGAACGGCAGAGGCCCACTCAACGAAGAAGGCCTTGCCTTCTATGAACGCCTGACTGACCTACTGCTGGAAGCAGGCATCACCCCCTACGCAACGCTGTATCACTGGGATCTACCACTCCCCTTACAAGAAGAAGGCAACGGCTGGCTGCGCAGAGGTCTCGTGGACGATTACGTCCACTATGCCGACATCACAACAAAGCGACTGGGCACAAAGATCAAACACTGGACCACCTTCAACGAGCTCTTCACCTTCACCTGGTGGGGCTACGGCCTGAAGGAGGATGCACCCGGCCTCGGCGGAGGCGCAAAGGCAGCACTGGCCGCAAGCCACCACGCCCTCCTCGCCCATGGCAAAGCGGTACCTGTCATCCGCAAGAACGTCCCAGACGCACAAATCGGCATCGTCCTGGACCTGAACCCGGTCACACCAGCCAGCAGTGCCCCGGCAGACATTGACGCTGCACGGCGCTTCGAAGGCTGCCAGAACCGCTGGTATCTGGATGCCGTCTTTAAAGGCCAATATCCCGCTGATATGCTGGAGACTTACAAAGACGTCCTACCAGCCATAGAACCCGGAGATCTCGACAAGATCGCGCGGCCACTGGATTACCTCGGCATCAACATCTACCGCAGATCTATCATTGAGGATGGAACGGAGTTCGCACCCGTCAACTTCAAACGGTATTTACCAGAGGGCCAATACACCCAGATGGGTTGGGAAGTGCATCCGCAGTGCCTCTATGACATCCTCCAGTACGTCAACACCAACTATGCGCCGAAGCAACTCTACATCACGGAGAACGGCGCAGCATTTCCAGATACGGTAGAGGCAGATGGCAGCATTCAGGATTGGGACCGCAGCACCTATGTGCTCACCCATCTGGAACAAGCTGCCAGAGCTATTGAAGATGGCATCCCACTCAAAGGCTATTTCTGCTGGACCCTCATGGACAATTTCGAGTGGGCCGAAGGCTACCTGCCACGCTTTGGCCTGATCCACGTGGACTTCGAAACTCAAAAGCGCACCATAAAACAGAGCGGCAAGCTTTACGCCATGGTCGCAAACCAGCGCAAGGCACACCGCAGGAAAGCTGAGGCCTAGAACATCCGGTCTTTGAGCGAAAACCATGTGTAACTGAGAGCAAGAAGATGGCGCCGCATAGATCCAAACGGAAACTGTGTCGGCGCCGCTTTCAGGAACGCTGGATACGCTAGTTTGGTCGTCTCACCCAACATCTCATGGGCAATCAACCGTCCGGCATAAGTCGCCATAGCCACCCCGTTTCCGTGATACCCAAAGGCTGCATATAGCCTGGATGTATTGGGCACAGCCCCAACAAACGGCACCAGATTGTTTGTAAGACACGCCAGCCCTGACCAGAAGTCAGGCGTCTCCACCTTCGCCCATTCCGGGAACATTCGCTCAAAGTCTTGCCGCGCCGCTTGTCTCATCCGCTCTCGCGCCTGAGGCGCCGCGCTCACACTACCGCGCATGCCAAACATCATCCGATTGTCCGGTAGCAGGCGGAAGTAGTGCAGCAATGTCCGCGTGTCATACGCCATCTGATTGGAGAACCAGCCCTGACGCTTGAGTTCGTCCTCAGAAAGCGGGCGTGTCATCAGGATATTGGATTGCACCGGAAGATACTTGCTGGCCAGCCACTCCGGCATATTTTCAGAAGAATATCCGTTAGTGGCCAGCAACACCTTCTGCGCACGCAAGTGCCCCTTGCGCGCCTTCAAAACATATTGCCCATCATCAGCAGGCACGATGCCAAGCACCTCTGTTTGCTCGTAAAACCGTGCACCTTGAGCCTTCACCGCAGCAGCAAGACCTCGCGCATACTTGTAAGGGTGCAAGGCAAACCCAACGGGAATGGTCAGGCCAGCGGAGAGCCCGGACGCGTTCATGCCGAGTTCTGTCAACTCATCCTTGTCATGGAAATGACAGCTGAGCCCGTAGCGTTTTTGAATGTCAGCAGCCGTATCTTTCAGTTGATCAACACGCCGCGGTTTATGCGCCAAGAGCGTTTCGCCATTAGAGGCCACATCTGCATCGATCTCGAACTGATCCAGCAGCTCCGCAACAAGATCAATGGCTGTTCGCTCCGCATAAAAATACCGCCGTGCCTCAACCTCGCCATAGCGTCGGATCAGCTCGTCATCCTCCGCAATGGTACCACCCAGACAGCAAAACCCGCCATTGCGACCAGAAGCTCCCCAGCCAATATGCCGGGCATCCAGCACAGCAACATCAACGCCCTGCTGAGCAAGCTTCAAACCGGCGGACAGTCCTGTGTAGCCACCACCAACAATCGCAACTTCACAGGAGCGCTCCTCCTGCAAGGGCTCACCCAAAACGTCTGGCTCGAACGCACGATGCCAGAAGTTCTGTGCCACCGGTTGCTGACCATAAGCATCAGCCTGAAATATGCGCTGCAAACTCAATCGAGTCTGTGCCTCCTCAAAAGCTACTTGATGCCTTGAGCAGTAACATCAGCAGCCGTCATATCCAACGCACGATGCGCCTTTTCAATCAGCTCATCCACCTCACTGCGTGTGATGACTAGCGGCGGCGAGATGATCATGCTGTCGCCAACATGGCGCATCACCAACCCGCTCTCAAAGCAGTGATCACGGCAGATGGTGCCAACAGTTCCTCTTTCAGCTTCAAAAGAAGCACGCTGTGCTTTATCCGGTGAAAGCTCCAGAGCACCGACCAGACCGCAAATCCGCGCCTCTCCAACCAGAGGATGCTCTCCTAGCAACTTCCACTTCTCTGCCAGATACGGCCCTGTATCACTCGCTACTCGTTCAGGCAGGCGCTCATTCTCAATGATCTCAAGGTTCGCCAGTGCCGCCGCACATGCAGCTGGGTGAGCTGAGTATGTAAAGCCGTGATAAAACTCGCCGCCATGCTCAATAAAGCCCTTGGCAACCTTCTCACTCACAACAACAGCGCCAATCGGCAAATAGCCGGAGGATAGTCCCTTGGCGATCGGCATCAGGTCTGGTTTGAAGTTGAATGTCTGCGATCCAAACCAGTTACCAGTCCGCCCAAACCCGCAAATCACCTCATCCGCAATCAGCAGGATATTGCGCTCCCGACAAATGCGTTGGATCTCCGGCCAGTATGTCTCTGGCGGAATAACGACACCGCCCGCGCCCTGAATAGGCTCACCAATGAACGCGGCTACGTTGTCCTCGCCAAGGCGCTCTATCTCCGCTTCAAGCTCACGCGCCCGCATCAAACCAAACTCGGCGGGATCCATATCTCCGCCTTCGCCATACCAATAAGGCTGGTTAATGTGGGTGATATCAGGAATAGGCAGCCCGCCCTGCGCATGCATCGCACTCATGCCGCCCAGACTGGCGCCTGCCATAGTGGACCCATGATAAGCGTTATGGCGGGAGATGATGGTCTTTTTGGTCGGCTTGCCTTCACTCGCCCAGTAGTGCCGTACCATGCGCACCACGGTGTCATTTGCTTCTGACCCGGAGCCCGCAAAGAAAACATGATCCAGATGGTCCGGTGCCAGTTGGGCGATCTTCTCTGCAAGCGCGATAGCTGGCGGGTGTGAAGTCTGGAAAAACGTATTGTAGTACGGCAGCTGCTGCATCTGCCGATGAACCGCCTCGATGATCTCAGTACGGCCATACCCCACATTCACGCACCAGAGCCCGGCCATACCATCAAGGATTTTGTGTCCCTCAGAATCCCAGAGATAAACCCCCTCAGCCCGCGTAATCACGCGTGTGCCCTTGGCATTAAGGGATTTGGTGTCCGTAAACGGATGCAGATGGTGAGCCGCATCCTTTTCCTGAAGAACATGGGTAGGCGGAAGATTAGCGATATAGTCCATGGGGGTCTTTCCTTCCGAGAACGTACCTGCCCTGCAATCCGGGCAAGAGAAGCAAACTCCCCATTATTTTGTGATCACAAATGAGCGTGAGTCAATCTCTATGTCTCAACCCTGACCACCATCGCCGTCTTGCTAATCAGCTCTCGCACCGTACAAACACTGCGAGAAGCAACAGATCATCAGGCTTTATCAGAAAGGCCGAGGGATTCTCGGATGAACCCCATCCCTTGCGCAATGTCCTCTTCCAAAGCAGCTTGCAGTGCTTTCTGATCTAGTGCTTTCAGCGCCTCCAAAGCCTGTTTGTGCTGGTCTTCCAGATTCGCGGTGCCAGACCGGCCGTAGACAAGACGCATGAAAGGACCGAACTGAACCCATAGGTTTTTGACGAGCTTGATAAGAACTTCGGATCGACTTTTTGAGTACAGATAAAAATGAAACTCGTAGTTTCCGCGCATGTAGCCTTCAACATCGCCTGTCTCCAGAGCAAGATCTATCTGATCATCAATGTCTTGCAGCGCCTTTATATCATCATCACCCAAATGGAGCAGAGCCTTGGATGCCAGCTCCACTTCCAACAACCGGCGAGCAGACCAGATTTCATCAACGATCTCTTGGGAAACATCAGGAATGGAAACGCGTCTATTGCCGTGTAATTCCAGCGCATTTTCTGCAATCAGGCGCCGCACAGCCTCGCGCACCGGCATGGCGCTCACCCCCAGCTCATCCGCCAGACCACGCAGGGTCACAGCCTTGCCAGGAAGAAAGCCGCCAAACAAAATTCGCTCTCGCAACTGCCGGTAAACCTGCTCATGCACCGGTATGCCCGCATCAGCTGCAACGGCACTTTGTAAAGTCATCTTACTCATGAAAGAACTATAGAAGCCCGCGAACCAGCTGCAAAGATAATTTGATCACAAACTATTGCCTAGCTGAGAATTCTGTGGTCATCTTTCAAAACAGGCACACAAAAAAGAACAACGGAGACTGCCGGATCCAGACAGGCCAGCACCAATGCTGCGCAGCAATTTGAGGGGGAAGATGAAATGAGCTCAAACTTCAAGTCCAGACTGACGGGAACTGTGGCAACCGCAATGATGGTTGCACTCGCAGCCAGCGCAGCACAGGCAGAGGGCACCGTCAATGTCTATAACTGGTCAGACTATATCGACGAAAGCGTCTTGAAGGATTTCGAGGCTGAAACCGGCATCAAGGTCAATTACGACGTCTTTGATTCAAACGAGGTCCTGGAAACCAAACTGCTCGCAGGCACCACTGGTTATGACATCGTTGTTCCAACCGGCAGCTTCCTGTCCCGCCAGATTCAGGCAGGCGTCTTCCAGAAGCTGGACAAAAATGCCCTTCCCAATCTGAAGAACATGTGGTCCGTCGTCTCCGACAGAACTTCCATCTATGACCCGGGTAACGACTATTCCATCAATTACATGTGGGGCACCACCGGCATCGGCTACAATGTTGAAGCCGCCGCTAAGCGTCTGGATGGCAAGCCGGTCGACAGCTGGGAAATCATCTTCAACCCGGACATCCTTGCCAAGTTTCAGGACTGCGGCATCCATATGCTGGACGCGCCAACAGAGCTCATCCCGGCAGCTCTCAACCACCTTGGCCTGAACCCGGACAGCCATGACAAAGCGGATATCGAGAAAGCAGCTGAGCTGCTCAAAACCATCCGTCCATACGTTCAGAAGTTCCACAGCTCCGAGTACATCAACGCCCTTGCCAACGGCGACATCTGCCTTGCAATCGGCTGGTCCGGCGATGTGTTTCAGGCGCGCGACCGAGCCGCTGAGGCGGATAACGGCGTGACCGTCAATTACATCATCCCGAAGGAAGGCGCCTTGATGTGGTTTGACCAGATGGCAATCCCGACGGACGCTGCCAACTCCAAGGAAGCGCATATGTTCCTGGATTACATCATGCGCCCGGATGTCATCGCCAAGGCCTCCAACTACGTAGTCTACGCCAACGGCAACAAAGCCTCCCATGAGTATCTGGATCAGGAAGTGCTGGAAGATACAGCAGTGTATCCTGATGAAGCGACCATGGAAAACCTATACGTCACAACCCCTTACCCGCCAAAAATTCAGCGTGTTGTGACCCGTGCCTGGACTGCTGTGAAATCCGGTCAGTAACTCTTGGCTGCTGCGGGCAATCTTCATTGCCCGCGCACCTCCCATGTTTCCTCGGAAGCGCAATGAAAACAGAGAGTGGAGCGGGCCACTATGGAAACTCTGGTCAACACGCAACCAGTCTGCAAATTCGCACCTTGGGAAGATCCCACCCAGGAACCCTTGGTACGTTTTGAAAATGTCACGAAGAAATTCGGTGACTTCACTGCCATCGAGGATCTGACGCTCAACATTTACGAGCGCGAGTTCTTTGCCCTTCTTGGCCCGTCCGGCTGCGGCAAAACCACCATGATGCGCATGTTGGCTGGCTTTGAATATCCAACCGCAGGCAACATCATGCTCGGCCAGAGCAATCTGCAAAAAGCCCCGCCGCACAAGCGGCCCGTCAACATGATGTTCCAGTCCTACGCCCTCTTCCCGCACATGACGGTGGAACAGAACATCGGCTTCGGGCTGAAGCAGGAAAAGACACCCAAGCCTGAAATCAGACGACGTGTAGAAGAAATGTTGTCGCTGGTGCAGCTGGAGCCCTTTGCCAAACGCAAGCCACACCAACTCTCGGGCGGCCAGAAGCAGCGCGTCGCCCTTGCCCGTTCTCTTGCTAAAAAACCCAAACTCCTCTTGCTGGATGAACCTCTCGGCGCGCTGGATCGCAAGCTGCGCGAGCAGACCCAGTTTGAGCTGATGAACATTCAGGAGCAACTCGGCCTCACCTTCGTCATCGTCACGCATGATCAGGAAGAAGCTATGACAGTGGCCAGTCGCATCGCCGTGATGGACCACGGCAAGATCGTACAGGTCGCCACACCCGCTGAAATCTACGAGTACCCGAACTCCCGCTACTCCGCAGACTTCCTTGGCGATGTAAATATCATCGAAGGCCGCATCGACGTCACCACGGGCGAAACAGCCGGCCTCCACTGGGCGGAAGGCGAGACGCCACTAGCCGTCTCAACCAAACTCCGCCCACAAGCAGGCACCACAGCATGGCTCGCTGTACGCCCGGAAAAGCTACGTATCTCCAAGGACAAGCCGGAGAACACAGACAACTGCGTGAAAGGCGAAGTCTGGGATATCGGCTACACCGGCAACATCTCCACTTACCACGTCAAAGCTTCCAACGGCACGATCTTGAAAGCGCAGGTGTCCAACCGCGAACACCTCGCCGACCGCCCAATCACATGGGAAGACACAGTCTACGTCTACTGGGAAAAAGGCGCTGGCGTCTTTCTGGAAACGTGAGGTGACCCATGGCCGTTGCAGACATCACCTCACCCACGGAAGAAACGCAGGATACCACCAATCTGGACACAGGCTGGGGCCGCAGACTGCTTATTGCTGTCCCATACATCTGGCTCCTGATCTTCTTCCTCGCACCATTCGTGATCGTTCTCAAGATTTCCCTGTCAGATGTCATCCTCGCACGTCCGCCCTACTTTCCAACCTTCGACTTTGCTGAAGGCTGGCAAGGCTTCTGGGCCATGCTGCAGGCGTTTGATCTGGAGAACTATGTCTGGCTGACGGAAGACTCGCTCTATCTCAACTCGTATCTCAGCAGTCTCAAGATCGCCTCGGTCTCGACCTTGCTCACACTCCTGATTGGCTACCCGATTGCTTATTCCATGGCCAAAGCCCCCAAGGAGTGGCGGGCAACTCTGTTGATGTTGGTGATCCTGCCTTTCTGGACCAGCTTCCTCATCCGCGTTTACGCATGGATCGGCATTCTGAAAAAAGAAGGCTTCCTCAATTACTTCTTACTCTGGACAGGCATCATTGATGAGCCGCTGACGATCCTGAACACAGACACCGCCATCTACATCGGCATCGTCTATTCCTATCTGCCTTTTATGGTGCTTCCGCTCTATGCCGTGCTGGAAAAGCTGGATGGATCACTGCTGGAAGCAGCAACGGATCTTGGCTGTTCTCCCATGAAAGCCTTCTGGGTGATCACGCTTCCGCTTTCCCTGCCCGGCGTTTGGGCGGGCTGCTTCCTCGTCTTCATTCCTGCGGTCGGTGAGTTTGTCATACCGGACATTCTGGGCGGCTCCAGCACCATCATGATCGGCAAAACGCTTTGGGTGGAATTCTTCTCCAACAGAGACTGGCCAGTAGCCTCAGCGGTGGCAATCCTGTTGCTGCTCATGTTGATCCTGCCCATCATCCTGTTCCAGAAACAGCAAGAGAAACAAGCGGAGGCCAGCCAATGACCCGCTTCAACTGGTTCAACACCACAACGCTCACACTTGGCTTTGCCTTCCTGTATCTGCCGATCATCCTGCTGATGATCTACTCTTTCAATGAATCCAGACTGGTCACCGTTTGGGCAGGTTTCTCCACCAAATGGTACCAGTCCGTCTTCTTCAATGAGAGTTTCATCAACGCTGCCTGGGTGACATTGCGCGTCGGTTTCATCTCCGCAAGCATCGCCACCGTACTCGGCACCATGGCCGCACTCGTGCTTAACCGAGCTGGACCGTTCCACGGCAAAACCCTCTTCACGGGCATGATCTATGCGCCCATGGTCATGCCTGAGGTCATCACTGGCCTGTCGCTGCTCCTACTCTTCGTCTCTCTGGACTTCACCCGCGGCTTCTGGACAGTCACGCTCGCCCACATCACTTTTTCCATGTGCTACGCTGCCGTTGTCGTCTCTGCCCGTCTGGTAACGTTTGAACGAAGCCTTGAAGAAGCCGCGCTGGATCTGGGCTGCACCCGCTTTTCAGCCTTTATGCAGGTGACACTACCCATCATCTTTCCAGCCATTCTGGCCGCATGGCTGTTGGCCTTCACACTATCGCTGGATGATCTGGTCATTGCCTCCTTCGCCTCCGGCCCCGGTGCCACAACATTGCCCATGAAAATCTATTCTCAGGTGCGCATTGGCGTTTCACCTGAAATCAATGCCCTGTCTTCCATCCTCATCGCTGTCGTTGCCGTCGGCGTGGTCACCGCCTCGCTGGTCACAAAACAGGCACAGGTCAAGCGCATGAAGGAAGAACGGCTGGCCATAAGCTCAACCTGATCGAGGAACGAAACGTGTCTGATGTAAAACACCCATCCTCGCTAGATGAATACTCGCATGGAGATCTGGCCTACACCCGCTCCACGCTCTACGGCACCATAGCGGAATCCAGCTATGCCGGTGCGCTCAGCTTCATGCGCCGCAAGTTCACCAAAGACCTGACCGGCGCTGATGTCGCCGTTCTGGGCATTCCGTTCGACACCTCGGTCAGCAACAGACCGGGTTGCCGATTTGGCCCACGCGCCATCAGGCAAGCCTCCTCCATTCTGGCGTGGGATCATGCATGGGGCTGGTCTTTCGACCCGTTCGACCGCCTTGCTGTTGTCGATTACGGCGACTTTATCTTCGACCCCGGCTACCCCATGAGTGTACCGGAGGAGCTGGAGCGTCAGGCTGCCAAAGTTCTGCAAGCAGATGTCGCTACGCTCATGTTGGGTGGAGACCACTTCAGCACCTACCCCATGCTCAAGGCACATGCCCAAAAGCACGGGCCCTTGTCCCTCATCCAGTTTGATGCCCACAGCGATACATGGACGGACAACTCCACCCGCATCGACCACGGCACCATGTTCTACAGAGCAGTGAAAGACGGCTTGATCAACCCGGAAACATCGATACAGGTTGGTATCAGAACCAACAATGAAGACACGCAGGGCCTCACCACAATTACGGCGGACTGGGTGCGTAATAACGGGGCGCAGGCCACCATTGATCGCATGCTTGAAGTCATCAGCCAAACCGCCTGCTACATCAGTTTCGACATCGACTGCCTCGACCCAGCCTTCGCCCCGGGCACAGGCACACCAGTCGTTGGCGGCATGAACACCGGGGAAACTCGCGAGATCCTGCGCGGCCTTGCCGGAATAAACCTGAAAGGCATGGACCTTGTGGAAGTGGCCCCTGCCTACGACCATGCTGAAATCACGGCCCTTGCCGGAGCCACATTAGCGCTGGACTTGCTATGCATCTACGCCAGCCAAACCACCAGATAAAACAACAGACCAGATCACGACCAGAAGAGTTCGCATGCCTACCCTGACCGCTGTAAAGCCGCAATTGGATCAGTTTCGCCTAGAAGCCGATGCCTTCCTGAAACAACACCCGGATCTGGAAAAGATCGAGATCCTCTACGCAGGTTTCTGCGGCCCGCTCAGAGGCAAATGGCTACCCGCTGAAATGCTGCAAAAGCTGACAGAAGGCGGCGTTCGACTGCCTCTTTCAACAGTCGCATTGGACATATGGGGCGTCGATGTTCCGGCAACTGGCCTCGCCATTGAACGCGGCGATCCAGACGGTGTATGCATTCCCGTTCCCGGAACTTTGAAGCTCGTGCCATGGGCTAAAGTGCCGACCGCACAGGTGCTAGTGACACTCTTTGAGATTGATGACCAAAAGCCAACCCCGCTGGACCCCCGCTATGTGCTGGAAATCGTGGAGAAGAAGTTCCAGAACAAGGGCCTGACACCCGTTGTCGCCACGGAGCTGGAGTTCTACTTCATCGATATAGAGCCCGGCCCAACCGGCCTGACACTGCCGCCTTGCATTCCCGGTACCAATCAACGCCTAGAAGCTTCGCAGATTTATGATCTGGACATCATGGCCCAGTTTGAACCTCTCCTCATGGAGATCAATCAGGCCTGCAAGATTCAGGATATCCCGGCAGACACCACCATTTCTGAGTTCGGCCACGGCCAGTTCGAGATCAACCTCTTGCACGTGCCAAGCGCAGTAGAAGCAGCAGATCATTGTCTGATGTTCAAACGCGTTGTTCGTCACATCGCACGCAAACACGGCATGGATGTCACGTTCATGTCCAAGCCATACGGCGAGGAAACCGGCAGCGGTTTCCACGTTCATACCAGCCTGCTGGATGCGCAAGGCACTAACATCTTTAGCAGCACAGCGGAAGAAGCCAATCCCGCACTCCGCAATGCCATCGGCGGCCTGCTGGACACCATGCTGGACATGCAAATTCTGTTTGCCCCACACGCCAATTCCTATCGCCGCCTGCAACCCGGCTCCTACGCCCCCATCACGTGCTGCTGGGGCTACGATCACCGCGCTGCTGCCATTCGCGTGCCCGCAACCCAAGGCAAAGGCGCACGGCTGGAACACCGCGTGGCTGGCGCAGATGCAAACCCGTATCTGGTTGTTGCAGCCATTTTGGAAGGCATTCATCTTGGCCTTGAGAATCAAAGCAACCCCGGCATGCCCATCACACTGGAAGCAGACCTGACACAGTATGACCACCTCACCGGAAACTGGGAGGTCGCCATCCAGACATGGCTGCAAAGCAAAGCCGCCGAGCAGATGAGTACAGAAGAGTTCCACCGCATGTATGGCACCAGCAGAACAGCGGAATACGAGGTGTTCGCAACAACGATCACAGGGTTTGAGTGTCAGACCTACGCCAGGAAGGTCTGACACATCATTGGAGGCGTGGTCCCTGTGTTGGAAGCTAAAGTATAGCCGGGGACCAGCCTCAAATCGCAGAGCCTAACTCGGCTCCTTGATGTTCCGCTCCATCAGCTTTTGATAGGCGCGTGGAGACACCCGGTTCAGCCACCATGCCAGACTGGCGACACGTCCAACAGGCTTCATGCGGGTCTTGCGTTCATAGGCTTTGTAGATGATCTCTGCCGCCCGCTCCGCGCTCATGTAGTCAACGCCATCCGTTGAAGACCCCGGACGCACCAGCCCGTTCTCCTGCTTCTCAGCCCGGCCCACATTGGTTGCCACAAACGAAGGCGCAGCAATCAGCGTATGCACTCCGTAAGATTTTTCCTCTGATCGCAATGAGCCGAAGAACCCTTCCAACGCATGCTTGCTGGCCGCATAAGCTGTTCGTTTAATGAGCGGCGAAAACCCCGCTACAGACGAGATCGCCAGATGACACCCTTTGGAAGCACGCACTGCCTTTAAAAACGCCCGCGCCGTATGCACGGCTCCAAAGTAGTTCACATCCAGCACCTTGCGATGCGCGCTCAAATCCATATCTGCAAACAGTCCGATATGCGTAATGCCTGCATTGTAAACCACCAGATCGATGCTTGGACGCTCCGCAAGAACCTGTTCGGCCACCTGCTCAACCGCCCCGCCATCGGTCAGATCACACGCATAGATGCTCTGCTTCTCATGGCTGCCAAGAGCCTCCAGACCCGGCCCCGGCAAATCCAGCAGAACCGTATGCCAGTTCTCCCGCTGCAACCGGGCCGCAAGCGCCTGCCCCAGTCCACCGGCACCACCCGTAATAATCGCTGTCTTCATCAAAGCCCCACAGATACGCGCCAGTGTTCAAACACCTCAGCACTTGTCTTCTCCGGCGTATAACCGAACTCGGACTTCAGCCGATCATTGGCCAGCACTGGGCGGTATTGCAAAAACCGAACCTGCTCCGGCCCATAGCGTGACAACTGCAACGGCTTTGCTACACCCAGAACAAGCTTGAGCAACCAGGACGGCAACTTCAAAACCGGCTTTCTCAGCACCTCACCAAGCTGCTGCAGAGACAACGCGCCATCCCCGGCAACGTTGTAAATCCCGGCTGGCGCTTCAGTTGCTGCACGCAGCAGGATGCGGGCAAGATCCTGCGTCCAGATAAACACGAAGGCACTGTCTGATCCGGCAATGCCAAGCAGCCGAGGCTTATGGAAGAGTGAGGTGATCTGATTGTCCATGCCAGTTCCGAGCACTGTCCCAACCCGCAGCACCACTTGTTCCAGCTCAGGCGCTTCATCTCGTGCTTTGGCAAGTGCCTTTTCCACCAGACGCTTGTGATAGGAATACGCAAACTCCTTGTTTCCGCGAATGCCGTCCTCTTCGCGCAATGGAACCGGATTGTCAGCATGATAGCCATAAGCAGCGCCGGAAGAGGTCACCACCAGCCGCTTCACGCCAGACCGAGTTGCCCCATCAATCACGGCCTGCGTGCCTTCCACATCAACCAGATACTCAATCTCCCGCGTGGAGGTGGCGGATGGCGTCACAATGGAGGCCAGATGCACAATCACATCTGGTCGCTCCTCCTCAATCACCGTGCCAACCCTGTCCGTGGTCACATCTAGCATCCGATATCGGGCTGTTTCAGGCAGATCAGCAGGCTCACGGATATCTGTCGCAACAACCTCCAGATCCGTCTGCGCCAGCTCCTTCAAGAATGCCTGCCCAACACCACCTGCAGCGCCTGTTATCAGCAGTTTGGTCATAGCGTTGCCTCCGCCGGAACTTTCACCGCCTTGCGCGCCATGAAGCTGGCCAGCGCCAGACCGCTGATCGCATGCCAGATCCCCCAGGCGGCGGCCACAACAGACATACCGCCCAGCCCACCAAAGAAACTGAAGATCAGCACCAGCCCGAGACCAGAGTTCTGAATGCCCGTCTCAATGGTGATCGCCCGCCGGTCATAAGCCGACACACCCGCAACCGTCGCCAGCGTATAGCCCGCAGCCAGTGCCAGTCCGTTATGGAAAATCACCAAAGCCGCTACAGCCCCAACATAAGCCAGAAAGAAGTTCCAGTTTGCCACCAGCGCGATGAAGATGAAGCCGATGAAGATCCCCATGGATGCCAACCGCAATGGCTGGCGGATTTTCGCAGCAAGGCGTGGCTTCACCCGGTTAAGCAGGATGCCAAGAAACAGTGGCAGCACCAGCATAAAGCAAACCGTAATTGCAACAGAAAGCTTGTCGATATGTGTCTCCTGCAGGATTGCCCGCGTCGGCCCATAAAGACTGCCCCAGAACGCAATATTAAACGGCGTCGCGACGATCGCCCCCACTGTTGCAAAGGCCGTCATAGAAACAGAAAGCGCCGCATTGCCGCCCGCCCGGTGCGTAATGAAGTTGGAGATATTGCCACCCGGGCACGCCGCCACCAGAATAAGCCCCAGCGCGATGGAGGGCCTTGGCTGCACCAACAACACCAGCAAAAACGTCAGGCTCGGCAACACCAGAAACTGCGAGCACAGGCCAATCACCACAGGTTTGGGCGCCAACGTCAAACGCTTGAAGTCTGCAGGGCAAAGATCAATCGCGATGGAGAACATTACAATCGCCAGAATGCCATTGAGCAGCGTCAAAGAGCCGGAATTGAAGTTGAGAACAACGAGGTCAATGTCACTCATGCCATCTCCCTCTTCAGCGCCTGCGTTCGTTTGTTGAGCGCGGAGCGATAGCTCTGTTTGTCCACGTAGTAGGCCATACGTGCCAGTTTCAGGTAGTTCATCCCTCCGGTTTCACGCGCAAACCCCTTGGCCTTCTCCGCTTTGATCGCTTCTGCTGCAGCGCTGCCATCCTTAAGCCCGCGCAGGTATCGCGCAACCAGCTCCGCCTGATCATGCCGCCCCTGCCAGCCTAGACCGGTCGCTTCAATCATGCCCATCACAAACAGATCATTCCGTTCAGGATGCATACAGTTCAGGAACAGATGCGGCGCATCGCCCTGCCAGTTCAAAAGCTCTTTATCGATGAAAGGGTAATGCAGCTTGTAACCAGTGGCCGCAACAATCAGGTCATACTCTGCTTCTTCACCATCACGGAACCGCACCGTGTTTCCATCCAGCTCCTTGATATCAGCGCGAATGCCAATATCACCGTGACCGGCATGATAAAGAATAAGTGAGTTCACCACCGGATGGCTCTCATAAAGCGCGTAGTCTGGCTTTGGGAAACCATAGGCCTGCGGATCACCCACAAACCATTTCAGCAGCGTCTGATCCACACGCCGCTTCAGCCACAACGGCAGCTTCACCGCACCACCCATAGTGTCTGCCGGTTTACCGAAAACATACTTGGGAACAAAGTAGTAGCCACGCCGCATGGAGATATCGCAGTGAATGCCATGATGGATCGCATCAACGGCAATATCGCAGCCTGAGTTGCCCGCCCCAACAATCAGCACCCGCTTGCCCGCAAACTGCTGCGCACTCTTGTATTTGCAGGAATGGATCAGATCTCCAGCAAACTCGCCCTCAAACGCTGGCATGTTCGGTTCTGACAGCGTCCCATTCGCAATCAGCACCCCGGCAAACTCAGCTGAATGATCTCCGTCTTGATCTTTCCAGCTGACGGTCCACCCCTCACCGTCACCACCCAGCGGCGTCACACGGGTCACTTCCGCCCCAAAGTGATAGCGCCGCTTCAAATCAAACTGTTCAGCAAAATCCTGAAAGTAGGTTTTCAGCTCACGATGACCAGGATATTCGGCGATATGATCGCCCATCGGAAAGTCCGTAAACTCGGTCATCTTCTTCGATGAAATCAGATGCGCAGACTCGTACATGGTCGATTTGGGACCATCAATATCCCAAAGCCCACCCACATCACTGTGCAGCTCAAAACCCTGAAAATCTATTCCCTGTTCAATAAGTGTCTTCGCCGTGGCGAGCCCCATCGGCCCTGCCCCAATTAAGGCATAGCTCTCCTTTGAAATATTCACTGTTCGTCCCCCCTCAGAACTACAATTAGATTGAACAGTCGTACAAAATAAGGCAAGCTCTTTTTATGATTAAGAAGATTTCGCAGGAAAAACAAAGACAAAGAGCGCCCTCAAAAAGCTCTTTGGAGACGCGCCAGAAGATTCTCGACGCGGCTGAACACCTGTTTGCCTTTCGCAGTTATGATGCGGCGTCCATCAGAGATATCGCTCAAAGAGCGGACGTGAAGCTGGGCCTCGTGAACCACCACTTCGGCACCAAAGAAGACCTGTTTTTCAAAACAGTCGAGCGCCGCGCTGAAGAGCTGGCCCGCCTTCGTCTGGATGCACTGGACCTGCTGAAAGCATCCGGAGAAACGATCACCCTCAAGGGTATTCTGGAGGCCTTTTTCTACCCTTATCTGGACAAAGCCGAAAACAGCGGCCCCGGCTGGCTTGCCTATGCCCGGCTGGTGGCCATGGTCTCAGCTGAAGAACGCTGGAGTACGATCTCCAGAGCCTGCTTTGATCCCACTGCAAAAGTGTTTCTCACAGAGATCGCAAAGCTCTACCCAGAAACAGACCTGAGAAAAGCCTCCGCAACCTTTGTCTTTTCCATCTCCTCCCAAATCGCCCTGTGCACCTCCGCTTGGCGTGTGGATGCGATGGCCGGCAAAGATCACACTTCAGGTATCGCTGAGCTGAAGACTTTGCTGGTGGACTTCGCCACGGCTGGCATCCATAACGCGCTGTCACAACAGGCACTCAATATATCTGCAAATGCATAGATAAAACGTTATAGTTTAATTATTTTAAGCTTGAACATATATGTATTTGTATGTACCCTCCATCTATTCTTAGGGCTTAAGCAATAGGTTACAGAGCGCATTTCATACAAAAAGACGTGTTAAGAGCGATTTTGCAAACTGACAAACCAACTCAGATTCATCAGGAAAAATCAGCGTTAGACTGAGCTCATCAGAGCATTTGGATCCAGCATTGACGAGAGCCCGCAGACAATTGCGCCAAACGGACGGAACACTGGCGCAATCTGGGAGGGATCTATGAAATTCAATTCTTTAAAACGTGCATTTGCATCTGTTGTAATGGGTGCAGCACTTCCATCCATGTTGTTTGCCGGCTCCGCGCAGGCAGAAGAAATTCTCAAAGCAGTTTCAGCATTTCCAAAACCGCTTGCCTTCACTCAGTCCTTTCTGGGCTATGTGGATCTGGTCAACGAACGCGGCAAAGGCGTTGTGCAAATCCAGCATATCGGCGGCCCGGAAGTCTTCCCTTCCAATCAGCAGGTGGCAGCGGTTGAACGCGGCATCGTAGATATTCACTACGGCCCGGCCGGATACCACCTTGGCTCCATGCCGGAAGCTGACGCCTGGCTTGGCTCCACCATCACCGCCGCTGAAGGACGCAAAAACGGCGGCTTTGCGCTGATGGAAAAAGCCTTCAAAGATCGTCTCGGCGTCAAGCTGATGGCCCACATCGACTCTGGCATTAAGTTTCACATCTACACCATCGGTGAACCGCAAAAACGCGCAGATGGTAGTGTGGACCTGACAGGCAAACGCCTGCGCACCTCACCCGTTTACAAAAGCTTCTTTGAAGCACTGGACGCCATTCCCGTCTCAGCCCCTGTGCCAGACATCTACACCGGCCTGGAGCGCAACGTGTTTGACGGTGCAGGCTGGCCAATCGTCGCCATTCAGGACCTTTCATGGGACAAGTTCCTGAAATACCGCGTTGATCCGGGTTTCTTGCAAACAGACCTCTCCATCGTCATGAGCCCCGCCAAATGGGACAGCCTGAGCCCGGAAGCTCAGAAGATCCTGCAGGATGCAGCCATTGAGTACGAGCAGAAGTCCTACGATCAGTTCCAGACCATCATCGCTGCCACAGACACCAAGGTGCAGGAAGATGGCATGACTATTGTTCGCCTGGAAGGCAAAGCTGCCGATGACTATCTGGACAAAGCCTATGATGCTGTCTGGAACCGTATGAAAGCCAGCAACTCTCCGCTCTATGATGAGCTGAAGAAAGCCTATTACCAGCGTTAAACATGGAAGGGGCTTCAGCCCCTTTCTCCTTGCAGAGAGAACCCATGTCTCTTCCCAAAATCTACTCCGGTCTCATCACCGGCCTTGCGGTGATCGGCGCCCTTTCCTTCGTGTTCATGACCTTTGCCATCGTGATCAACGTGATCCTGCGCAACACCGGGCAACAGCCCATACAGGCGACCACCGCCCTGATCGAATACTCCCTGCTGTTCGCCACTATGGCCGGAGCACCGTGGCTGGTCCGTCAGGGCGGGCACATCGCAATCACCTCATTCACCAGTTTCCTGCCTCCGGCCATGAAAACAGCACTCGGTCGAGCCGTATTGCTGGCCTCCGCTAGCATTCTTGCCGTACTCAGCTGGCGGGCGACCTTGCTGACAGCGCAGATGTGGGAACGCGGCACTTATGACATCAGATCAATCGCCATTCCTTCGTGGATTCTTTACGCCTTCCTCGCAGCGGGCTTCGGATTAATGGCACTTGAGTTCTTCAGGCTGCTGCTTCGCGGAGATATCTACTCCGGCGAAAGCGCACAGCACTAATACCAAAGAAAAGGACCACACCTATGGACTGGCACCTTTCTTTGGTCGCAATGTTCACCACCATCCTGGCTTTGATGGCCATCGGCATGCCCGTTGCTGTCGCCTTCCTGACAATCAACCTACTAGGAACGCTCTACTTTATGGGTGGCCTGAGCGGCATTGATCAGCTCATCGCAAACTCCACTACCTCCATCACCAACTTCTCGCTGGTACCCGTACCTTTGTTTCTGGTGATGGGAGAGCTGCTGTTTCACACCGGCCTTGCCATGCGTGTGTTTGATGCGCTCGACAAATGTTTCGGCGGTATCAAAGGCCGCCTTTCCTACATGACTGTGGTTGGCGGAACAGTCTTCGCAACACTTTCCGGCTCCTCCATGGCCAACACCGCCATGCTTGGGTCAACCTTGATGCCAGATATGGTCAAGCGTGGATACAAACCGCATATGATCATGGGCCCAATCGTTGCCACCGGCGGCCTTGCTATGATCATCCCCCCCTCATCCCTTGCCGTTCTGCTGGGGTCCATCGGACGCATAGATGTAGGTGCACTGCTGATTGCGGGCATGATCCCCGGCCTTTTGCTGGCGCTCATGTTCATCCTCGTCATCCGCACCCAGATCTCACTGGACCCAGCTTCAGCCCCGGGCCACCCGGATGTAAAAGCCTCTGTGCCGGAAATGATCAAAGCCGTCACCTTCGACGTGCTGCCCATGGGATTGGTCATCTTTGCAGTAGTGGGTCTGATCCTGCTGGGTTGGGCAACACCGTCAGAATCTGCTGCATTCGGTGTGCTGGCCGTGGCCTTCCTCGCAGCACTCTACAAAAAGCTGACGATTGAAGCGATCACCAAATCTCTCCGCGGTGCACTGATCGTTTCAACGCTTATGCTGACGATCATCATCGGCTCCACCACCTTCTCGCAGATCCTGGCATTTTCCGGAGCCTCTTCGGGCCTGATCATGTGGTCATCTGGCTTTGATCTCAACGCCTACACCATGTTGGCCATCCTGTTCCTGACCCTCGTATTCCTCGGCATGTTCATGGACCAGCTTTCCATCATGATGCTGACCCTGCCGGTCTTCATGCCACTGGTCAGCCTCTACGGGTTTGATCAAGTCTGGTTCGGCGTGGTCATGCTGTTGGCGCTGGAGCTGAGCCTCGCAACACCGCCATTCGGTCTGCTGTTGTTTGTGATGGTGGGCGTCAGCCCAAAAGGAACAACCATCGGCAACGTAGCGTGGGCCGCCTTGCCTTACATTCTCTGTACACTCGCCCTGATTGTCGTGCTTGCTATTTTCCCTGAGCTGGCAACGTGGTTACCTCAAATCACGCGATAAAACGGGCTCAACTGGCCTTGAAGCGGATCACCTGCTTCAGGGCTTTTTCTCTTCATTAGGTCTCGCCTTGTCAAACTCTGGCAAGCGACGCTCCAGAAAGGCATTGATCCCTTCCTGCGCTTCATCACCACCAAGTGCCTCCGCCATGGTGTCCCGCTCCAGATCCATCTGAGCTTCAAAACTGTTGCTGTCAGACGCAGCAACCAACCGCTTGATCGAAGCCTGAGCCCCAGCCGGACCTTGCATAAGACGATCTGCCAGCCAGCTCGCCTCAACCAACGCAGGTTTATCACTGAGCACATTGACAACACCCAGCTGATGAAGCCGTTCAGCTGAAACCGGTTGCCCTAACAGACACATTTCAGTGAGCAGATGCCGGGGGATCAGGCGAGAAAGCGAGGCCGTTGCCCCACCATCCGGCACCAGTCCTACCTTCACATAGGCCAGCGTAAACTCCGCCTGCCGATCCGCCACCACGAAGTCACAAGCCAAAGCCAGAGACACACCAGCCCCCGCTGCTCCACCATCGACCGCCGCAATGACCGGCTTCGCACAGTTCCTTACCTTCCGCACTAGATTATGGAGCTTTTCAATATTATTTTCTCGCTCAGAAATCGTCATCTCGCGGCGCTTGACCAGCGTGTTCAGGTCGCCACCAGCACAGAAGTAACCGCCTTCCCCCATCAGGATGACAGAACGGATCTCGGGCTCCTCATTGGCCAGATCCAGCGCCTGCGAAAGCCCCTCATAATACTCCGGCGAAAGCGCATTGCGGCGGGAGGAGTTGCAGTTCATGACGATGAGGCGATCAGATTTCCGCTCAACGCTGACAAGAGAGGCCCGCTTCATCCTGAGATCTCCTGCGCAGCTTCCACCTGCATAACACCAACAAAGCGCTCCAGGTGGTAATCCACATCACCCAGCTGATGGTCGATCATCATCAGGCGTTTCGCATAGTGGCCCAGAGCGTACTCCTCAGTCATCCCGATCCCGCCATGTAGCTGAATGGTTTCTTCGCAAACCAACTGCGCGACCCGGCCAATCAGGTTCTTCGCTGCACTCACATGCTTATCCCGTAAGGACGGCTCAGCAGACAGATGGCCAGCCACATTGATCAATGCAGAGCGGGCCTGCTCAATCTCAATAAGGACAGTTGACATCCGGTGCTGAAGCGCCTGAAACTTGCCCAGCGCACGGCCAAACTGCGTTCGCACCTGCAAGTACTCAACCGTCAGATCCTTCGCCGCTTCCATCGCCCCAACAGCCTCAGCACACAGCGCAACCACCCCAGCTGCACGCGCAGCTTCCAGAGCAGGCAAAACAGCCTGCGAAGCCCCCAGACGCGCGTAAGCTGGAACCTCCACATTCACCAGCGCAACGTCACTGGCGTGATAACCGTCCAGATTGGGATAGGAGTACCGCTCCACACCCGCAGCATCAGCATCCACCACAAACAACAGCAAACCTTCATCACCACGCGCACTCACAATCAGCTTGTCCGCACTCGGCCCGCCAATCACCACGCTCTTGGTGCCATTCAGCCGATAGCCATAATCAATCCGCTCAGCCTTGGTCTCCACCACATCCAGATCATAGCGCGACTGAGGTTCTTCCAGTGCGGACACGATCTTCAGATCACCAGCGATCACCTCCCCAATCATCGCCTTCTGCGCATCAGAACCAAGCGTGCTGAGCAAGTGACCTGCTATAACACCAAACGCCATCAACGGCTCCACACAGGCAACGCGGCCCAGCTCCTCAAACACAACGGCTATGTCAAAGCCGCCGCCGCCAAAGCCGCCGTCTGCTTCCGCAAACAGTGCACCGATCACTCCAAGCTCAGCAAAATCACTCCAGACCTTCTCCGAGCAGCCTTGCCCATGAGAAACGGAAGTAGAGCGCTGCTCACTGCCATAATTATCAGAGAGATAGCGATGCAAAGTCTCCTGAAGCATCCGCCGTTCTTCGCTATGATTGAAATCCATGGAACGCTCCTAGAGACCAAGAATGGCTTTGCTGATAATGTTTCGCTGGATCTCGTTGGATCCACCGAAGATGGAGAGCTTGCGATTGTTGAAGTAGCCCGGGCTCGCAGCGGAGGCATAATCCGGCCCAACCCCTTGCGCATTAGCTCCGCTATCCAGCGCTTCAGACACAAACGGCATGGCATAGCGCCCAACCGCCCGCCGTGTCAGATCATTAATTGCCTGTCGGATCTCCGTTCCCTTGATCTTCAGCATGGAACTTTCCGCACCCGGCGCTTGCCCAGCCGCCGCCTTGGCAATCATGCGCAGATTGGTGGTCGCCATTGCCATCAGATCAATCTCAATCTGCGCAATCCGCCCAGCAAAATACGGGTTCTCCAGCAAAGGCTTTCCACCTGACATCTGCTTGGTGCAGATCTCCTTCAGATGAGCCAGTCCTGCAGTCGAAAAACCAACACCAGCAATATTGGTGCGCTCGTGAGTCAGCAGGTATTTGGCGTAGGTCCAGCCCTTGTTTTCCTCCCCAACAAGGTTGGTCACCGGCACCCGCACGTCCTCAAAAAACACCTCATTCACTTCCTGCCCGCCATCTATCAGCGTGATGGGCCGAACAGTGACACCCCGCGTCTTCATATCAATCAGCAGAAATGAGATGCCTTCCTGCGCTTTTACCTCGGCATCCGTGCGCACAAGGCAGAAAATCCAATCTGAATGCTGTCCCAGTGTAGTCCAGGTTTTCTGCCCGTTGACAACATAGTGGTCACCATCGCGAACAGCGCGGGTCTTCAGGGAGGCCAGATCAGAACCTGCCTGCGGTTCCGAGTAGCCCTGACACCACCAATCCGTGCCATCCAGAATGCGGGGAAGAAAATGATCCTGCTGAGCTTTGCTGCCAAACTTCATCAACACGGGCGCCAGCATGGAGAGCCCGAAAGGGATCGTCCGCGGCGCATGAGCAAGACAAAGCTCCTCCTCAAAGATATGCCGATAGACTGCATTCCAGCCCGTGCCGCCATGCTCAACGGGCCAGTTGATCGCCAGCCAGCCGCGCTTGTTCAGCGTCGCATGCCATTCTTCATGATCTGTCTTGGAAAGACGCTTACCCAGTCGGACTTTTTCCGAAAGTGTAGACGAGAGGTTCTCCTTTAAAAAGGTACGAACCTCATCGCGAAATGCCAGCTCATCAGCTGAATAGTTCAAGTCCATATGCCGCCCTCCCCGCTTCACTGGACATAACTGCCGGGAGAGCCGGATACAAAACACACCACCTCACCCCATCATGAAGTCAGAGTATCGTGCACCCAGATTATTTCAATATGTAATTTATAATTCCATCATGCAGAATTTAAAAGATACCCATAGCTGTTCAGCACGCCAATCGCAGCCAAAAGAAACGGGAAGAGTACTCAGCCGCGGTTCACCAGAACGGAAGGCAAACCAAGAGCGCGCTCCAGCTCTTTCACCCTGTCACGCAGCTTCGGCCCAACCTCATCCTGCATGCGCTCATAGCTCAGCATATCCGGCGTCGCGCCACAGCTGATCGCAACCGGCTCGCCAAAGTCGTAGGAGCGGAACCCCGTTGAAACCGCATTGATGTTCTCAGCATAGCGCTTGTCTTCATCAACAATCACAAAGCCTTGCGCCAGCAACTGAGAGTATCCCGCTGCTCGAACAGCCTCCAAATCGTCAACAGAGATGCCCTCATCACGCCCATGCACACGCTCACACACCTGCTTGAACTCTTGATCAGACACACTCGCCAGATAAGCATGGCCTGAAGATGAACCGGTGATCGGAATACGGTGCCCGACTTCCAGCCAGATGGCAGGCACACCCTTTGGTCGCCATGTCTTGGTCAGCAACATCTTGTTTTCATCAAGCACCGCCAGCAGCGCAAGCGTACCCGTTTCATCCGCCAGTTGCTGCATCATCGGGTGGGCCGCTTCAATAAAAGACACAGAGGCACTGGCAATATTGCCAAGCGCAAGAGCGGCGGGACCAAACCGATACCGGTCATGCCGCCGTGCATGGCTAAGGTAGCCAAGCTGCTGAAGGGTGAAGGTCAATCGGGAAACCGTAGACTTAGGGATTCCGGTGCGCTGAGAGATCTCCTGATTGCCAAGGCCATCATCAGAAGCCCGGAAGGCCCGTAAAACCTGCAGTCCACGTGCCAGCGTTGTTGCAAACCGCCGGTCTTTTTCTTCATGTCCCGTCAACGCTCAAACCCCGTCCCAATCAGTCACACCCATTTGCCTAGCATAGATCACAGTCCTCAAAGAACACCCGCTTAGCGTGCAGCCGCACTTCTCCAAGAAAAAGGAGGATCACACCTCCAGCCATTCCCGCCGGATATCATCTCGCGCCCGGAACTCATCAGGCGTGCCATGATAAACAATCTCTCCATGCCCCATCACATAGACCTGCTGCGCAATCTTGAGCGCAATGGAAAGCTTCTGCTCCACCAGCAGGATGGAAACTCCCGCTCGCGCTATCTCGGAAATCAGCTCCCCCACTTGCGTTACGATCTTTGGTGCAAGGCCTTCTGTGGGTTCATCAATGATGATCAAATCCGGATCGCCCATCAATGTCCGGCATATGGTCAGCATTTGCTTTTCGCCACCAGAAAGAACCCCCGCAGCCGTATCTGCCCGTGATTTGAGATTGGGGAACATGTCGAGCATCTGTTCAATGCTCCACTTGCCCGGCTTGCGCATATCTTTGATGCCAAGCAGCAGATTGTCCCGTACACTCATCATGGGAAAGATATCGCGGTTTTCCGGCACATACCCAAGGCCTTTGCGCGCAATACTATGACTTGGCTGGCCGGAGATATTCTCGCCCTTGAACCAGATGTCTCCCTTTGGCGCCACCTCCCCCATAATCGCTTTGGCTGTGGTGGAACGCCCGACACCATTGCGCCCGAGCAATGCCGTCACACTACCTTTAGGCACATCCATGCTCACCCCGCGCAGCACATGGCTTTTGCCATAAAACGCATGCAGATCACGGACTTTCAGCATTTCATTTGAAACAGGAGTGCTCATGCCGTCACCTCCGCGAAATCTGCTTCATCTCCCAGATACGCTTCCCGAACCCGCTCATTTCCGCGGATCTCCTCTGGTGTTCCAGTTGCGATGATCTCACCATAAACAAGCACGGAAATCCGATCGGACAGCCCAAAGACAACACCCATATCATGTTCCACAATCAGCAGGGTTTTGCCTTCCGTTGCCATCTCAATCAGTTCAATCGCCCGGTCGGTTTCAGAATGGCTCATGCCTGCTGTTGGCTCATCCAGCAAGATCACATCAGCCCCACCCGCAATGGTGATGGCAATCTCCAAAGTGCGCTGATCCGCGTAAGTCAGAAGCACGGCAGGCACATCGGCCTTTTCCGTCAGTCCAACCTTCTCCAGCACTTCTGCCGTCTTCCGCTGAACTTCTTTCAAATTGCCGATATTGCGCCAGAAGCTATGCCCATAGCCAAGTGACCACAGCACCCCGCAGCGCACATTCTCCCGCACGGACATGTTGGCGAAGATGTTGGAGACCTGAAAACTCCGCGACAGCCCAAGTCGGTTGATCTCATAGGGCTTCAGACCGGAGATCTGCCGCCCACCCAGACTGATTGATCCGGAACTTGGCGGAAACGAACCGGAGATCAGGTTGAACAGTGTAGACTTGCCAGCCCCATTCGGCCCAATGATCGCATGGCGTTCCCCTCGTACGATCTCCAATGAGACCCCTTCGATGATCTTTGCAGGACCGAAGCTTTTGCGCACATCCATCAGCTGTAAAGCAGGTGCTGTCATGAACCAGTCCCTCCCTGTCTGGAAAGCACTCTGAGCAAGCCCATGCCGACACACGCCAACACAAGGCCAATACCCCATGGCATCACCTGATCCGGTGCCAGATGCCAGCCAAACGGCTCAAACGCTTCGCCAAAACCATTGGAATGACGAACAGCCAGTTCCACCAGCACAACAACACCTGCTGAGGCAAGCAGTACAGAAACCAGATAAGCCCCCAGCCGGAGGAACTCCCTCACACCAAAGGAGCCTTTGAAAGCATTTGCCCCACTCAGCAACAACCCAGCAAGGCCGCCTGGAGCGAACAGGATCATCCCGATAAACAGCAGCCCCAGATAAAGCAGCCAGGCTTCGGAGTAGTCAGAAAGGTTGGACTGCATATAGGTCAGCACTACAGCACCAAGGATCGGCCCTGCAAAATAGCGTGCACCACCAATGTAAGCCATCAATAGCACTAAGCCGGATGGCACCACACTCAGGCTCTCCGGCGTAAAGATCTCATAGTTCACCGCAGACATACCGCCTGCCAAACCAGCAAACCCGCCAGCCGCAATGAACACCAGATAGCGAACCCGGTTCGGGTTATAGCCCACAAACTGCACCCGTTCCGGATTGTCCCGCACCGCTTGCGCCAACTTGCCAAGCGGCGTTCGTGTGAAGGCATACATCAGTGCAGTGCCAAGAAACGTCCAGAACGCGATGAACCAGTAAACCTCGCCCAGAGGACCAAGCGACAAGCCAAACAACTCAATGCCATTCATCCGATCACCTGTGATCCCTTCTTCTCCACCAAACACGCTGATGAACATGAACCCGGCTGCAGCCACCAACTCGGCAATACCAAGTGAGATCATGGCAAACGGCACCCCAGCTCGCCGGCAGGATGGCCAGCCGATCACAGCTCCTGCAAGTGCTCCTCCGGCAAAACCGACCAGTGGCAAGGCAAACATGGGGAACGCCGCCCAGACGCCGCCATCGTAGCTGGCATTCTCAATGGCATTCATTGCATGCATGGCCGCATAGCCACCAAGGCCAAAGTAAACCGCATGGCCAAACGAAAGCATGCCCGCCTGCCCCAGCAACATGTTGTAGGAGAGCGCAAAAACCATGTTGATGCCAATGGCGTTGAACAACGACAGCCATGTTCTGGAAGGCTCAAACAGCGGAATGCTCAAAAGGATCAACGCAAGCAGCAGGAGCGGCAATACCCGTGTTGCAAACTTGTAGCGCGCACTCGGTGCCAGATCAGGCAACCGGTCAAGACTGTGGTCGGTCAAAACTCACGCTCCCCCATCAGGCCGCGCGGACGCAGCATCAACATCAGGACCAGAAGAATGAATGGCAACATGGGCGCGAGAGACGCAATCGTAATGCGCCCGATATCTCCATCCGCACTCAAACCTGCAAACGAGAAGATCTCGGCGAAGCTGGCATCAATGGAAATGGCGAAGGTCTGCAAGAAGCCAATCAGCAAGCTGGCGATAAACGCCCCTTCCAGACTGCCCATGCCACCAACCACGACCACCACAAACACAATCGGCCCAATGGAAAACGCCATGGACGGCTCAGTCACCAGATAGTTGCCGCCGATCACGCCGGCGAGCCCCGCCAGCGCACATCCCGCCGCAAACACCAGCATGAAGATCCGCGGCACGTTATGCCCCAGGTGAGACACCATATGCGGATGCGTCAGCGAGGCCTGAATGATAAGCCCGATCCGAGTACGCTTCAGCAGGTACCACAGTCCCGCGAGCATCCCGATGGACACAGCCAGCATGAAAATCCGGTAGGCCGGATACTGGGAACCGAAAAGTTCAAAGAGAGAAAAATTCAGCTCAGGCGGAATCTCATAGGCAACAGCAAACTTGCCCCAGATGATCTTCACCAGCTCTTCAATCACATAAGCCAGCCCGAAGGTGAAAAGCAGCTCGGCCACATGCCCGCTGGCGTGTACTTTGCGCAAGCCCCACTTTTCAATGCACGCTCCAGCGGCTCCAACGCAAATCGGCGCCAGAAATAACGCAAACCAGAATCCAGTGTGCTGGCCAAGGGTAAAAGCAAAATAGGCACCCAGCATATAAAAGCTGGCATGGGCCATATTAAGAACGCCCATCATACTGAAAATCAACGTCAATCCGCTGGACAGCATGAAGAGCAACAGGCCATAGATCAGCCCGTTGAGCAGAGCAAAAACAACCGTCTCCATAACATCCCCTAGAAAACTGGGCGTACTCAAACCCGATTGCCCGAGCACGCCATTGATCAGACGAGAATGTTAGGAAGGACGACGCATCCTGCACGAGGTCGGTGTTTCTGTCGCCGCTGCCGGAATGGTGATATCTGTCTTGAACCCGTAACCGGTATTCTCAACATCACGGGCAACACCTTCAGAAAACGTAGAGATATAAAGCGGTTGCATCAGCTGATGATCGTCCGCCCGCATAGTTACCTCACCATAAGGGGTCTCATAAGTCATCCCTTCCAGCGCCGCCGCAATCTTGGGAACGTCCACCGAACCAACACCGTCAACCGCTTTATCCAGCATGTTCATCAGCGTGAAAACGCGCTCATAATAGTAATCAAGACTATTGGTTTTCTCAAAATCATCCACCCGCGCCATCTGCTTCTCAGAAGCCTCAATATTTTCATGGAACTCGGTGATCTGTTTCACCAATCCAACAGCACTTTGCCCCATTGCCGTTGGAGCCCCAAGGCCGCCGCCATAGAACGTCAGATACGGCACAGTATGACCAGACGCATTGGCCGCCTTCACCAGCAAGGTCATATCTGTCCCCCAGTTGCCGGTGAACACAACATCAGCCTTCGCGCTCATCATCTTTTGAACGTACGGCGTGAAATCCTTAACCTTGCCAATAGGATGAAGCTCTGCACCAACAATCTTGATGTCAGGACGCTTCTCCTCAATCATGGACTTCGCAGCAGCCGTGAATGCCCGGCCATAAGAATAATCCTGCGCCAGAATGTAAGCGGACTTAATGTCTTTCTGATCCCGCAGCCAGTCCGTCAGACCCGCCATTTTCATGTCCACATGCGCATCAAACCGGAAGTGCCAGTAATTGCATTTCTTGTTGGTGAGTGCCGGGTCAACAGCTGCATAGTTTAGGAAAAGTACTTCTTCTCCCGGATTACGCTTGTTGTGCTTGGCAATCGCATCCGTCAAAGCATTGGCAACACTCGACCCATTCCCCTGCGCGATAAAGCGAACACCCTGATCAATCGCCTTCTGCAGCTGTACAAGGCTCTCCTTTGGATTGATTTTATTATCAAAAGCAACCACTTCTACCTGCATGCCGCCCATGCCACCGGCAGCATTAATCTCATCCGCCGCATACCGGAAGTGCTTTAACCCCGCATCACCCGTACTCCCAAACGGACCAGACAGCGGATCAATATAGCCAATCTTGATTGTCTCAGCTTCCGCAGAGAGAACTCCACATGAAAGCAGAAGTGCAGTTAGACTAGTTTTCCAGAAAACACCTTTAGACAAAACAACCCCTCCCCTAAAATGATTTTTCTTTATAATTTTATTAAGGTAATGAGATCGGCAACACGTTCTATTGTCAAGTAATAAGTAAAACTCAATTCTGCATAGTGACTTAAGCCAGTTTCACATCCATTTCACATATGATTCAGCTGCAGAAAATCTTCATCACAAGTAACTCTGCAGCAATATTGTATGCGGCCTGCAAATTTCTTCTTCAAACGCCAGTGTTTTGTATCAAACGGCACAACACTTGATTGAGACGCCCCCTACAGAATAACCCAGATAAATCAGTAGAGTTAGGGACTGTCGAATGGACAACTTCAAAATCATTCACGACTTGATGGTTGAAGTCGGGCCGCTTCTGGAAGCCTTGGAAATATCAGAGTACGCCGAAGCAAAAACCTGGACCATTCTTCTGGAAGATTTCCTCCTCATTCTGGAGAGTGATGAGGACAACGGCATCCTGCACATCTCCACAATCCTCGCAGCTCCAACACCGGAAGCACGGCAAGAAACCTATCGAAAAGTCCTCTATTACTCCGGCCAGCAACAGGCAGAAGACAACTATCGCGTTGGCCTTGTTGAGAAAGATGGTGATCTTGCGCTGATCAAGACAGAGTACACCAACAACCTCGACAAAAACAAACTCTACACCACGCTCAGAAACTTCGTCAGCGAAGCATCAAAGCTCAACGACATGATCGAAACAAGCGCCACACCCCAAATCGCACTGACTGAAAACACCGGCGAGATCATCTTACCTGCGTAATTGGCATTTCCGTGCAGGGAAAACCCGAAATCATCTCTTAAATTTTTACTCAAGTGTTTGCTGCGGCACACCTGTGGCTTTTTCCAATTGTTAGAAGCGAAAGGTGAGTTGGCCTGAAAGCAAGAGCAGGCTGAAATCAGGAGCAGGACGTGCAAAAAATCTTTCAAACGATGTCGCAGAGAAATGACGTTCTCTTGGCATTTCTGTTGATCGCAATCGTATTCATGATGATCCTTCCGTTGCCGACGGTTCTCGTGGATACGCTGATTGCCATCAACCTCAGCCTTGCAGCAATCCTGCTCATGGCGGCGCTCTACCTGAAGGATGTTGTCGCCCTCTCGGCGTTCCCGTCCATCTTGCTTCTGACAACGCTCTTCCGCTTGTCACTGTCCATCACGACGACCCGTCTGATCCTGCTGAAAGCCGATGCCGGTGAAATCATTGACACCTTCGGCAACTTCGTTGTGCAAGGCAATCTGGTCGTCGGTATTGTTATCTTCCTGATCCTCACCATCGTGAACTTCCTCGTGATCACCAAGGGCTCCGAGCGCGTGGCAGAGGTTTCCGCCCGCTTCTCCCTTGATGCGATGCCGGGCAAGCAGATGTCTATCGACTCTGACATGCGCGCCGGTCAGATCGAGCTGGACGAAGCAAAGCGTCGCCGCTCCAAGCTGGAAAAGGAAAGCCAGCTTTACGGCTCCATGGACGGCGCCATGAAGTTCGTGAAGGGCGATGCCATCGCAGGCCTGATCATCACCGCTGTGAACATCATCGGCGGCGTCATCATCGGCACCTCTCAGCACGGCATGAGCGCTGTTGATGCGCTGGATCGCTACACCATTCTCACCATTGGTGATGGTCTGGTTGCTCAGATCCCAGCTCTGTTCATCTCCATCACCGCTGGCTTCATGGTTACCCGCGTAAGCACCGATGACTCCAGCGATCTTGGCTCTGACATCGCCAAACAGTTGAACGGCGAACCGAAAGCCCTGATGATCGCAGCAGCCATCATGGTTGGCTTCGCGCTGATCCCGGGCTTCCCTTCTGTTATCTTCCTGCTGCTGGCAGCTATCTTCGGTTCTATCGCCTACTTCGCAATGCGCCGAACCAAGACCCAGTCTGCGAAGAAAGACTCCCAGCAGCTCTCAGCCTTTGCCCCGGCCATAGCGCCGGAAGGTGAAGCGCAGATGATGCCAGATGAAGACATGGCAACCGAGGTAGAAGCCGCACAGGATCTGGCGATTACCATCACGGTTCCTTTGATCGTCGATATCTCGTCCTCCGTGCGCTCCACCCTCAACCCGAAGAAGCTGGACAGAGAAGTCGCAAAGGTCCGCAAGGCACTTTACTTCGATCTCGGCGTCCCCTTCCCAGGCATCAAGCTGCGTCTGAATGAGAGCCTGCCTGAAGGCGAGTACCGCATCCTCGTCAACGAGGTGCCGGTTGCCCGTGGCGCTGCCCGTTCAGGTTACTTCATTGCCCGCGAAACACCGCCAAACCTTGCCATGTTCAACATCCCTTACGAGGAAGGTGACAGCTTCTTGCCGAACACCCCATCCTTCTGGGTGAGCAACAGACACTTTGAGCAGGCAACCCGTGCAGGCATTCAAACCCTGACGCTGACCGGCATGCTCAGTCTGCATCTGGCTCATGTCCTCAAGCAGCACGCCGCAGAGTTCCTCGGCATTCAGGAATGCATGTTCCTGCTCAAGCACATGGAAAGCGACTTTGACGAGCTGGTGCGCGAAGTAAACCGCGCCGTCCCGCTCATTTCACTCGCTGATGTTCTCAAACGACTGGTGCGTGAAGACATCTCCATCCGTGACATGCGCACCATCCTTCAGGCCATCGTGGAATGGGGCCAGAAGGAAAAAGACCCGCTCATGCTGACGGAACACATCCGCATGGCATTGAGCCGCTACATCACGCACAAGTACTCTGCAGGCCAGCACATCATCCCGGCGTACCTCATCGACAAAGACATCGAGGACGAAGTGCGCGGTGCGATCAGACAGACCAGCGGCGCATCCTATCTTGCTTTGTCACCGGACACCCACCGCCAGCTCATCACCGTCATGCGCAGTGCCATTGGCGATAATCTGGCACACAACGGCATTGCTCCAGTGATCTTGGTACCAATGGATATCCGCCGTTTCTTCCGCAAAGTGATTGAGCGAGATTACGCGGATCTGGCTGTGCTCTCCTTCCAGGAGCTGGCACCAAACGCGAACATCCAACCACTAGAGAAAATCAGTTTACGCGGCAAGGTTGGCACCCTACCAGCCTGATCCCCGAATACCGCGTAAAACCTGCCCTTTGCCCGGGCAGTGAAGGTGGAACCCGAATAACCAAAATCAGAAGCCCCAACTTCGGGTAATCGGGTTCCACCTACCTTCAGGCTGAGTTACACATAGGTCGGTCCAAGACGATCATCTTCAATCTCACCGCCATATGTACCGTTACCAAGCGGATAAGTATTGAAATCTTGTTCGTTCACACCATCACGAACCTGACGTTCCAGCTCTGCATATGCGTCTGCAACGCCGTTGTCAGGATTCTGCCAAATATCTATACTTCCAATAATGAAAACTTCGGTGTAGTTCGCCCCGAGTGCGGCCATGACTTGCGGAATCGCAGCTGCATCAAAGAGCTCGCCATTTTCATTTTTGATACTAAGATGCACGCCAGTCACTTCGTCGCCTGTACGGGAAACGATGCCGATGCAAGAGGTAAAGGCGGTAAAACGAACTTCAGTTTTTTTCGTGCCATACTGGCGTTCCGCAATTGCCATCGGGTCCGCTGCTGGGGTTAGTTGGTAAGGCATAAGCTTGGTCCTCATCTGTCTTTAATAGAATCTATAAGAAAGAGCTCAACTACTGGCATTTCGCCTCTTTTGATTGAGCGGTGAGAATTCTTGCAATCACCAGTATAAATAACTTCAACCTCTCATACTGAGCATTTAATGAGCTAAATTGCTTACTTTATTTCCAGCGGTAGCCCTGCAACAAGCACCAAAAGCACCGCATGACCTGTCATGCAGTGGGGAAGCCAAGATCCCGAAAAACGGGGTGAGCAAGGCGAGCAGGCAGTGCCTGCGCATTGTAAATAAATAAGTTTCTTCGGCATTGGCTGCTCGCCTCGCCCGGGCGTTTTTGTATGAAACAAGATCTCCACCGAAAGGCATTGGGAGCAGGTGCCTACCCATCAGGATCAGCCCTCACAAAGCACAAGGCTTTGATCAGAACCTCCCCCTCTGAGCAGTTGCTATCTGGAACAGTTTGACCTGTCCGTGACAGCTGCAGCTGCCAGTGTAGACGCCCATCGGGTGGCCAGCTTCCGCTTGGTCCCTGCACTAAAGACTTTCAAGGGGTGTTTCAACGGACCCGCCGGATGATGCGTTACTTCACCCGGTAGCCCCGCCCAGCCCACGCCGCACTGACGGTCGGTCCGCCAGCTGCCCGTTTACGTGGACATGAGTTAAGTATGGGGCCGACGGATCTAAGGGGAATAAGTTTTTGTGGCGAGCAAATTTGCTACGGCATAACCCGCTCAAGAAACGGTTCCACAATCGGGCCCCAGACATTAGGTCCATCATTCCTCAGGAAGAGATCATGACCGTCCTCTCCCTCAAGCGGCAGTAGAGCAAGCTCTTGTCCCGCATCACTTTCCGACGTGTAAGCCTCAAAAAATGATCTGGCCAGCATTGGACTGTAGAACTCATCATTTTCCGTATAGATCCAGAGTGTTGGCAGCGTTGTCCCATCTCCGAACATCCTGAAGCCTCGTTCAGCCAGTTCTAAGTCTTCCGCAGTGTATTCATCCACTGTGAGTGTTCCCGGAGCAAAAGCGATAACACCACGCACACCTTTGGGAGCTTTACGAGAAGCAGCCAATACGCCGTTCCCGCCTGCAGAGAGCCCAACCAGAACAACATGGTCACCCGTCACAAATGCTTGCTCCTGAAAGTAGCGTACTGAACTATTGATGTCATGAACGCGTTCCTCAAGGACCTTTATCAAGCCAGAAGCATCCCCGTCCGGCACCACAGAACGCACGCCTTCTGAGCGTCCGTAACCTCGTCGGATGAGCGTGGCAACAGCATACCCCCGTGCCAGAAACCACCTGATTGCAGCATCAGGCCGAAAGTCATAAGCACCATCAGTTGGCGCATCCGCCGCCATACCGTGGTTGAAGACCGCCAAAGGAAACGGCCCCTCTCCATTCGGCTTAAAAACAGTTGCCTCAAGCGTGATTGTCCCACTGCCATCCCTTAACTGCACAGGCACACGCCAAACCTGCATGTTGAGTTCACCGAGTGGTTCTCCAATCGCACCAATCTTAAACTCAGCAGCCTCTCCCAATGCCGGTAAGGCCAAAGACACACCTATGATGGCGAAAGCACCCGCCAGCCAACATCGTTTTTTAAATATTGAAAACATAGCAACCTCATTTGAAATACAATTGAATTACAAATCAATTGCGAATGAAGCACGATTCCGTAACTACGGCAAGTCGGGTTTTCTAAGAGATGTAGCCAGCACAACTCCCCAAGTCATAGGAGCCTTAGCCTTTTTGGAAGGATAACACGAGCTTAGTTCGGCTTGTCTTCGCCAGTCTTTTTCTCATGCTCAAGATCAATCACACCGCGTTCAAGCGGTCCGTTGTAAAGGATGTCTTTGTTCTGATCGATCCAGACAAGGATCTCCGCAACCGCAGCAAACATATCCTGCGGAATAAGCTCTTCAATCTGCACTTCTGCATGCAGCATGCGGGCAAGTTTCACATTGGCAAAGATCGGCACACCAGCGGCCTCTGCTTCCGCACGCATTTTAAGCGCGGTCAGATCAAGCCCCTTGGCAACAACCAGCGGCACAGCAACTTCATCGGGGCGATAAGAGATCGCAACCGCATAGTGGGTCGGGTTCACAACCACCGCACTGGCTTTACGCGTGTTCTCCAGATTATCGCTCATCAGGATTTCCTGAGAAATCCGCTTTCTCTGGCCTTTAATCTCAGGGCTACCCTCAGACTCTTTGTGTTCCCGCTTCACCTCTTCCTTGGTCATCTTCAGGCTCTTGATGTGCGTATGCTTCTGAAACATGAAGTCCAGGATCGCCACGCCCACAAATGCCAGAAACGAAATCCCGAGGATCAGTTTCATGATCGCACCACTGATGTTCGTGATGCAGGGAATGCCGCAGGAGAGAGAGTTGATGTAAGCGCCAATGGCATACTTCACGGTGAAGTACAGCATGGTGCTGAGCAGAACGATTTTCAGGATCGATTTAAGAACCTGCACCACCTGCTTGAGCGAGAAGATACGCTTGAAGCCCTCTGCCGGACTGATCTTACTCAGCTTGGGCATGATGCTGTCGACCGCCCACAGGAAGCCAAACTGCACAAAGTTGCCGAAGATACCAGCAGCAATCGCAACACCGATCAACGGCAGGACGATATCCATAAAAGTGGAGAAGACACCAAATACGCCCTCTCCGGCTGAAGAGGAAAAGTCACGCCGTGTTGCCAGATCAGCAAGGTCATCCATCAACCCGACAAGCTTGGAAAAGTTCAGGTCCCAGGAGAACCAGAGATAAGCAATCACCGAAAACAACGAGATCGTCGTCGTCACCTCGGTACTCTTCGCCACCTGCCCTTTCTCACGAGATTCACGTTCTCGTTTGGGGGTGGGGAGTTCGGTTTTTTCGCCAGAACTCTGCCCACTCATGGACCGACCTCCAGCTTCTGATCCTGATAGATCTCCTGCCCCTTCTCAAAAATGCCAAACATCTCATCCGTAAACAGCTTCAGCTCAATCTGATGCTCTGCCGCTTCTGGCAGCAGGAAGGAGAGATAGAAGGTAAGCAGAATGACTGCCACGCCACTCTTGATCGGCATCGCCAGAATGAACACCTGAATCTGCGGATCAAACCGACTGATAATCGCCAGTGCAAACTCTGAGAGGAACATCAGAATAACCAGCGGTGCTGCCATGATGAACATCAGACGCATGGCATTATCGAAGATGGACAGGATCAACTCAGGAAACTCTTCCGGCAGCACAGGCACAAACTCGGTGACCGGAAAGATCATGTAGGAGTTGTAGACCAGCGTCAGAATGAAGAAGAAGCCCGGTGTCAGGAAGAGGTAGAGAATAAACGCACGGGAGAACAAATCCCCGATCGGCGAGCTTTCATTGCCCAGCATCGGATCAATACTGGACGCAACCGCCGCACCGCGCTGGTTGTCAATCAACGTACCGGCAGATTGCACCGCCCACAGCAGACAGGAGATCGTGTAGCCAATCAGAAACCCAATGGCATACTCCTTGAAGAAGTAGACGATAAACATCGAGCCGGTTGGCGAAAAACCGTCCACATACTGCAGGTTATAAGGATAGAGCGGAATCGCAATCACCATGACAACCACGTTGCGCGCCATGCGCGACATAAGCGTGGCGTTAAACAGCTGGGATGTTGCAAACACCGCAAAAATGCGCGGAAACGTCAGCAACAACACCAGAAAGGCGTCACGATGGAGTGAGGTGATCTCCGCAATCAGGTTCATCGGCGTTACCTGACCAGTGTCGGGAAGTCGTCAAACAATGCCTGCGTGAAACCGATGGTCTCCGACCCAAGAAAGCTGGACATCATGAACAGCGTCAGCGCCACGGCAATCAGCTTCACACCAAACTGGATCGTCTGTTCCTGCATCTGTGTCAGAGCCTGCAGCAAGGACACCGCAAGACCAACCAGCGAAGCCACAATGATCGGCGGCAGAGACAACATCATCACAAGGATCATGGCCTCGGAAATGCGGTAGACGGCGTCTTCTGGGGACATAAGCTACTCCTCTCACATTTCCGGTTAAACGTAGGTCTTGATCAGACCGAGGATCAGGCGCGACCACCCATCAACCGCCACAAACAGGAACAGCTTGAACGGCAGCGAAATGGTCAGCGGCGACACCATCATCATGCCCATGGCGAGCAGGATGTTGGAGACCACAAGGTCAATCGCCAGGAACGGCAGATAAAGCAGAAAGCCAATCTCAAAGGCCTCCCGAAGCTGAGAAACCGTATAAGCTGGCAGCAGGATCGCTATGCTATCTGCACTCATGCTGTCAGCAACTTCCGCAGGCCACAACTGACGGGAAGCTTCCAGAAAGAACGCCTTTTCCTTGCTGTCCGCATGCTTGGCCAAAAACTTTTCCAGCGGCCCTTTGGCGGCAACGAAGGTCGTTTTCATATCCTCCACCGTGGCGATGGAGTAGTTCCCCTTCTCCAAAATCTCGAAGGTCTGGAGGAAGACCGGCAGCATGATGTAGCCGGACAGAATAATCGCCAGAGCATTCAACGCCATGTTCGGCGGAATCTGCTGCACACCCAGCGCGTTACGCACCAGCAGCAACACCACCGACAGCTTGATAAAGGACGTGGCAACAATGGCCAGAAACGGGACAAGGGCCACGACCACAAGTGCCAATATGAGCGTGAATGGATCAGACGTCATCAGCAAATCTCTGGTTGGGCACCTTCAAGGCGCCTCTGGTTTTCGTTGGCTTTGGCGTGACCTAAAGCAGCTTAAAGGCCTGAGCCCCGATCAGTTTTGGAAATGCGCAGCGCAACGCGTTCATCAATCTGCACCAGATGCCCCTTGGCAATCCGCTTGCCCGCAGCACGCACGTAGACAGGTGTCTCCTCATTGAGTGCAGGCACATCAATGTTCACCAGCGTTCCAGCCGCCCAGCTCTCAAGCTCAGCAATGGAGATCTCACGCTCATCCACCTCAAAACGCACCGGTACGCTCATCTGGGAAAGATCTATGGACCCGATCTCCTCCGCGCCTGCTTCGGCAGTTTGCTCTGCATTCACCTGTTCGGCTAACTCACTCATACCATTTACACTTTCAATTCGTTCGCAGCCCCATCCCTGCTCCACCAGCACCAGGTGATGGCGGCTGAGCGGCCCGTCTACCGTGATGCGCTGCCCAAGCGCGGGCGCATCCAGAACGACGAGATCTCCGCTGCGCAGATTGGCAACATCCGCACTCGGCAAAGCCGCTTCGCATAGGGTCAGACTGATAGAGGTGTTCAGTTGCTCACGAACAGCCCGCCACGCAGGCTGAGCTGTCAGCGGCAAACCACCCAGCAAACTGGAAAGCGCATCCGGCCTCACACCAACTTTCGCCAGAACCACAGGCCCACCGATCTCGCCATACCGAACCGAAAACCAACTCAGCTGCTCCAGTTCACCAACGGAAAGCAGCGCAGAAACGGGTTGGAACGGCAGCTCGGCCTGAACCTTAGTGAAGTCCGCAGGCAGTTCATTGCGCAGGTTGGAAACAATGCCCTCAATCAGTGCATCACGCAGCCCGGCATCCAGCTCCAGAACATCCGAATAAGCCAGCGGCACACTCAGCTGAGCTCCAAACGGGAAATCTTCAAGCACGAGCATAGCAGTTGCGCCGGTATCCCCGCGCAACATGCAGCCTTGCGCGAAGGACGAAGGCGCCTCGCTCACCTGAAAGTTCAGCGTGTGGGTGCTCTCAATCGTGATATCCTGCTCTGCATAGCTAAGCGCAGCGTTCCAATAGTCAAGCGGATCTGTTTTTGTTTGATAATTCAATGCATTCATGACGTGGTGCTGTTCCCTGCAAAGATTGAGGAAAGCCCCATCATGGAAGAAGAACCGGCATCAACGCTCTCAATCTCCTGCTGTTCCAGTCGATCAAGAATACGGATTTTCCGGTCAGGAAAACGCTGCTGCAACGTGCTCATGAGACCCTGCGCGGCGGCCTGAACCTCACCTGCAATCCGGTCACCGGTGACACGTTCCATCACAACAGCAAGTCCACCTTGCGTAGACATCACCTTCAGACCAGCAAGACCAAAGCGATTAGCATCAAGAGAAAGGCTCAAAACACGGCCATCGCTCTTATCCGCCATGGCTTCTGCCCGCATGGCCTGCTCTATCTGGTTCGCAATCGCCGTCATCGCCTTATCAACGCGCGCTTCTGTCGAGGTCTGACGCACGGAGCTGAACAGCTCGGAAGGGTTGGAGACGGAAATAGTGCGGGCTTCAGCCGGATCAGAAGCAGCCAGCAATCGCGCATGGCTCAGGTCCAGCGGGTCAGTCTGCCCTTGCTGTGATCCTTCACCCTCGTCCTGCAAAGCGTCTTTGGCAAGAACCGGAACGGACTTGCCCTCAGCAGTGCGCAGCTGTTCCTGAAACAGGCTGACATCATGACGGTTAAGCCCGTCAGAGAACCTGTTACCCTGCTGCTTGCCGGACATTTTGCTATGCTCTCGCGGCTGCTTGCCACGGATACTTTCAAGATTTTGCTGCTGCTCAAGAGGCTGCGAACCCTGAGAAACCTTCATACTTCCACTTGCCTTCGCCCGGAAAACTGCTCCTCGATCTCCTGCTCCTCCGCAGCCTCCATTAAGGCATTGGCTTCACTCCGAAGATCATCCGCAACCTTTCCATACTTATCTTTGATGCGAAGTGCTTTTTGATACTCAAGGCGGGCGGCCTCCGCATTTTTAAGTGCGCGATCATAAACATAGGCCGCGCGTTCCGCTGCGTCTTCCAGCTTTTTCACCGCATTTTCAAGAATCTGCGCCTGCTCTTTCACTTTGTCGAGATCATCGGTTGAGATAACCTTCTTGATGATTTCCTCATAAAGCGCATCTTGCTTGGCAGGCAGAGCAGCGCGTTCATCCGCCGCCGTCTTGCGCTTTTGTTCCAGCTGCTCCTTGGCACGCCGGACCTTCTCCAGCTCAGCATTCAGTTCACGCTGAGCCTTTTGCTCCTTTAGTGTCTTAACCAGATGTAGCTTTTTTATCTGGCTGATCACGCAACTGTGCTCTTCAGCTTGCCAAGGGCGACATCAAACCCATCAAACTCATCCGTGCGCTGCTGCAAGAACTCCTTGATCGGTTTGTTCTTGGCAATCGCCAGATCAGCTTCTGAATCCGCCCCCTTCTGATACTCACCAATTTGCACCAGCAGCTCAACTTCCTCATACTTTGCCAGCAAGGAGTTCACTTTGCCGGACATCTCACGATGTTCAGGGGAAGTTACTGCCGTCATCACACGGCTTTTGGAGTTAAGAATATCAATGGCCGGATAATGGTTGGCAGCAGCCAGCTTACGCGACAGTACGATATGCCCATCCAGAATGGACCGCGTTTCATCAGAAACTGGTTCATTCATATCATCGCCTTCCATGAGCACCGTATAGAACGCAGTAATTGAGCCCTTATCATTCATGCCAGCCCGCTCCATCAGGCGCGGCAGCGTGGCAAACACAGAGGGCGGAAAACCACGACGGGTTGGCGGCTCGCCAACAGCAAGACCGATCTCACGCTGTGCTCGTGCAAAACGGGTGACAGAATCCATAAGTAGCAGCACACGCTTGCCCTGATCGCGGAAGTACTCCGCAATCGAAGTTGCAACAAACGCCGCTTTAGACCGCTCCAGAGAGCTCTTGTCTGACGTTGCTACTACAACAACAGACTTCTTCATCCCCTCAGGCCCAAGATCATGCTCAATGAACTCGCGCACCTCACGGCCACGTTCACCAATCAGCGCTAGGACGGTCACATCGACTGCTGCGCCTTTCACCAGCATCGCCATCAGCGTGGACTTACCGCCACCAGCCGACGCAAAGATGCCCATACGCTGACCTTCGCCAGTGGTGAGCATACCGTCGATGGCACGCACCCCCATTGGCAGAGGTTTGTCGATGATCTGACGCTGCATGGGATCAGGCGGATCCTGATTGACCGGATAGTGGGTTTCAGGCACGAACTCCTGATCAACCCCGTCAATGAAGTTACCCATGCCGTCCAGTACACGGCCCAGCAAACCCTCACCTACAGCAACAGTTTGCACATGCCCGGTTGGACGTACTTCGGTATCTGGCCCGACACCATAAAGCTCACCAATTGGAGACAGCAGTGCTTCATCATCATGAAACCCAACCACTTCGGCCATGAGCCTGCGACCGGTTGAGCGGGTATAAAGCTCTGCAATTTCGCCAATTTCCACCTTGGGCACGACCGCATGGATGAGCGTACCCACCACCTTACGCACCCGGCCTGTTAGCGGATAGGGCTCTACATCCGTTGACGCTTTGACCAATGCACGACCGAGCCCCGGCAACCGGGTTCCGATCTGCTTGCTGCGTTCTTCAACATGCTCGGCGGGTTCAATGATGGAGGCCATTATCCCTCCGCGAGCTTATTGGAGGAGGCTTGACCAGACGACGTTCTGCGCAGGATCTCTTCAATCTCTTCCAGTCGAACCTGCAGGTTGCCATCCACACGGCCAACAGGTGCATCCAGCACGATATGCGCACCTTGAAGCTCGCCATCCTCAACGATCTCAAGAAACTCAATCTGCTTGAAACCATCGGTGATCGCACGGGTCATCGCCGTTGCCTTGGCATACATCTCGGGCGCCACATGCAAGCGAACACGCTTTTCAGCGCGCAAGGATTTCAGCATGCTGCGCGCCATCAAGCGTACGCGCTCCGCATCATCAAACTCATCCAGCAACCGACGCAGCAGAGTAATAGTGACGGTGACAACATCATGTTCCACCTCACGCAGGCGCGTATCCAGCAAAGCTTGCTCCGCTATAATACGTTCACACGCCTCCGACTGCGCTTTGCGAACGCCGTCTTCGTATCCCTGCTTTTTCTGCTCTTCATAAACACGCGTCGCATCCTGCAGAACTTCCTCTGCCCTGCGCTGCGCTGTTGCGATGATCTGATCAGCCGTTTCAACAGAAGCGAACTCGGCTTCCTTGATGATGTGAGTGCCTGGCGTCAGCTGAGCGCCCAGCTCTTTCAGTCTATAAATGCTCGCCATTGTGGCAATCTCCGACGTAAATACTGGACAAAATGCTCTTGCTGCTCTGCTCGCATCACCTGCAAGCGAGCGCTAAGTTTCTCGATAAGTTCATTGGAAAAACGTAACCGCACCAACGGTTCAAGCTTCTCATCAACCGCACTGACAAAAGCCAGGATACCTTCAGCACCAATCAAAGTGAGAGCCTGCAAAGCCTCTTCATCACTGCCGCTGCACAGCTGATCAAACGCATCATCTTCTTCAGCTGAATATCCAAGAGTGCTAAAGAAAAACGCCACATCACGGATGGCGATATCAAACACATCCTCACCGAACAGCGCTTCCATCCGTTGACAATGGCTCTTGAGCACAAGGCGCCCGATCATGTCATGCACGCGTGCAATCGCGATGATGCGCAGCACACCGCCAAAATCCTCAGCACCTAGGCTGCACAGCATCAACGCCAGTCGCGCCTGATCAGAACCAGAAAGCTTATCAGTTGCAGCGATGTCTACGGAAAGACCATTGAGCCCAAGCAAACGTGATACATGCGTGTTTAAGGGGCCGCGGAAATCATCATGCCCAGAAAGGCCACGCAACACACCAAGCTCCAATCCGGTTGCAGCCAGATGGTCATCATGCGCAAAGGCGAGAGGGTTCAGCAAAGATGCAGCAAGTCTGGCCTGCAAAGGCCAGACTGCGGAGTGATGTGGAGTGCCCGTCATCATGCCCTACCCTGCACTAAGCAAGTTCTTCAGGCAGAAGCTCGTCGTCTTCTCCACCCTTGGCTTTTTTAGTGCCAGAGCTGAACTGCTTGAACAATAGGAAGCCAACACCACCAATCAGCAGCAGCAACACAACACCAACGCCGCCAAGGATCTGCCAGAAGACACCGGCATCATCACGGGCAATGCGTAGCCCAGGAAGTACAGCTTCATACTCTTGTGCAGTACGCTGAGAAACAGGCTTCAACTCACGAGCTGGTACAAGCGCAACCGAGACACTGGCGTATTCAACGCCCTCAATCGCATTGCTGACCAGACGCTTGATCTGCGGGATCAGAAATTCAATATCAAATTCAGGACGATGCTTGATGAAGATCGCAGCAGAAGACGGCTTCACCTCTTCACCCAGATCTGCTTTTTCCGGCAAAACGATATGAACACGCGCAGAAACGATACCGTCAATCTCGGTGATGGTCTCGGAAACTTCCTCACTCAGCGCATAGATAAAGCGAATGCGCTCCTCAAATGGGGAGGAAATGATGCCAGACTTCTGGAAGACCTGGCCCAGCGTATCACGCGCACGCTTCGGCAGCCCGTTTGCATTCAGGATTGTGACCGCACGCTGAATATCGTCGTCATCCACCTGCAGGGTCACGAGCCCGTCACCCAGACCAACTTTCTGAGCAGACACACCATTTTCCAAAAGCAGGCTCAGCATGGTGTTTGCTTCCTGTTCGGACAGGTTGGTGTACAGATCCGTGTTGCAGGCGGCCAAACCAATCACCATGCCTACAATTGTAATAAAACGCCGAATATTCATTTAGACTTTCACTATACCTATTGAATGCGCAGTCTTAATCAACGCATCAAAGCGTCCATACCTTGCGTGGTTTTGCCCGCAATCTTCGAGCTCACATCAACCAGCAAAGAATAGTTCGCCACTTCAATCTGCATGTTGATCAGCTTGTCGAACTGGCTGAGCTGCCCACCTTCAGAAATCGCATTGATGCTATCGCTGGTCTCAGCAAAAACGCCCCTCACCTTGGCAAGGCCATCAATGAGGAAGTTGCTGTCCGTTGGATTGACAGAAGCAACCTGAGTAGGTGCCTGAACCGCAGCCACGTTTTGCGCAGCACTCACCTGATCAACACCACCAATGACTACGTTGCCATTGACGATCTGGCCAGAAACCGGCGCTTGCACACCACCAGCAGCGCTCAGCGCTGTCTGAAACTGATCTTCAAGACCCGTCACGTCGCCCGCTGCTGCGGCGCCAGTCGATCCTGCTCCACCCTGCAGCGCCTGCTGCAGCTGAGAGGTGAGTGAACTGTCCAAAAATGTTGTCATGAATGCTCCTCACTATTTGCTGAAACTCGTTTCGCCTGAGGTCAACGCTTATTAGCGGACCATCATCGCACTGACAGGATTGGCAAGTTCATCCCTGGAGGAAAGCGCCTGAGCCGCGATCTCCGCACACGGCGTGCCTGCAGCCATCTCGCAAACTTCACTCAGGATCTCACAGGCCGTATCAATCTCGCCCTTACGCAACAACGCAAGACCGCGATACGTCTGGATCGTGTCAGTTGGTGGCGCATTTTCAAGGCAGGCAAGCGCTTCATCAACATTGCCACGCGTCATAGCAGCAAGGCTCCGCCCCAAAGGACCAGCCTCCTGATCAGGGCGCATCACCTGAAACGCCTTGAAGATGGAGTCAGCATGCTCGGCAAGACCATAGGAGACAGCGATAAAGCCCAGCTCTGCCAGCATCTTGACGGTTTCACTATCAAAATCTTCTGCGTTCATTCCACCCTCATTCCAAAGCCTGCATGCGACTTGCTCAAATCATTAAGCAAGCCGCATACGAATTCTTGTTCTCAGTCGATCAAGCAGGTCTCCCTACTCAAACCTAACGATTTTCCCAACGCGCACCCTTATGGGCCGGCACTGGTGGAGGAGTTTCCCCTAAAGGCGTTCCATCCCTCGAGATGTTCCCATAAATCGGCTGATCATCACCAAGAAGCACATCAGGATAATCACCGCTGTTCTCTACAGCACTCTCTGTCTCTGAATTTGCGTAGAGAGGCTCATTGTTCACAGCGCCACCGGCCTCCAATCTTGCGTAGGTTGGATCAAGCAGGAAGCTCCCCGGCTCAGACAACTGCCCATTGTCATGGTTCAATCTGCTGTAAGGGTTCTCATTCTCAATGACCTGGCGATCAATATCAGCCAACACCCGCGCTGCTTCCTTACGCTCATTTGCTTCTGCAGCACGTTGCTGATTTGGCGTGAAATGCCGAAGGATCGGAGCACCTTCTTTATCGCCGCCGCGCTTGTTAACTTCTGCGTACAGTTGCTCACCAAGTTCTGGCGTATTCTGCTCACTTTCAGAACGAACAGGCGCCCCCTCTTTGCCACCCGGCAGCTCTGAATAGGCCAAGCCGTAAATAGAGTTCGGCAGAACCACTGCACCGTCCCTATCAATGAAGCGGCCACCTGTTGGGTTGATAGACACCTCTTCGTAGGCAGCGTCAGACAAAGCTTCATTCACCAGCTCATTAATTGTGGCGCCAAGCTCCTTCAGCGCACCAAAACGCACGTCATTGTCATGAAATGTCGGATTTTTCTGAATACGCTCAAACGCAGCACTAAGAACCTCATCAGTCTTTGCCTGATGGTTTTGAACGCCACCCTGTTGTAAGCCCGCCGAAATTTCATTCTTCGCCAGCTGGGTAAACACAGGCCAGTTGTTCAGCTTCTTATCGTGAGTTTGCAACGCATTGCCAAACAGCTTACCGCCTGTTAGCTTCGCGACAGATGCTTTGGAAACCTTACTGTTTCCATCCTTTGTATCTGCCTGATAAATCGTTTCGCCGCCTTCGGTCCTTTGACCTCCAATACGAACCTGCGCATTATCTTTAACAAAATCTTTGTTGGCTTGATGATCGATACGATCCAGAACAGCTGACAAGTGATCTGTGCTGGAAAAGCTAACTCCGGTCATGATTGCCTCGCATTCCTTTTGGCCTCAAACGGCTAGTGATTTGATATCTCTTGAGTTTAGAATGCACGCTTAAGGCGATGAGGTGAGTGCCGTTGATTACAGGCAGAAGAGATTCTTTCAAAAAAAGCGGCAAAACACGAATTGGTTATTCTTCGTGATCTCAATGACTTAAGGTCAGGTATCAAACAGCACAAAGGCCGGTCCGTTCAGAACCGGCCTTGCTGACACAGCATGATTTCCGCTCAAGATCTAAGCAACCGCCATCTGACGAGCAATCGCCCGCATCTCCAACTCATCCCAGGCTTTCATCTGCTCTTTGAAGCTTCGCATCTGATCATTGGAAGCCGAGATACTCGCACGATCTGCCGACCCAAACGCTTTGAGCATGATCTCTGCCAAAACCTCTTCCGCAGTCTCATCCTGAACACAGCCACTGGTCCGGGCCAGATAAATGAGCCCCAGCTCGATCGTCTCTTCCGCAACATCAAACATCTTCGTGGCAATGGAAAAGACCGGTGCCGGTGGCAACACATCTTTGACAATGTCATTGATGCGCATCAGTTCACCAAAACTCAAAGGCACATCTGATGGATCTCCTTCACCAAACAGTTCTTTGAGGATCAGCTCCCTGTACTCCACAACATCGCAGTCATGCGCCTTGATCTGGTTTTCAATCAACACCACAAAATCAAACCAGCTGCCTGCATCTTCAAGATCGAGCTTTTGCTGTTCAAGCGCCTCAATTTTGCGGGTCACGAATGAGCCTTTAAGCCCAAGCTTCCAAAGCGGAGTAAACCAGCTGAAAGCCCGTGGTTTCACCAGTTTGGTTTGAAAGACAAGCTCATCTTCGCTTCGGGCACGCGCCTTCTTCAGCGGTGGGATAAGCAGATCGGACTTCTTGATTTTCAGATTCAACTCACTGCTGAGAAGTCCACTCAGCAGGTCGTCCAGTGTTGGCCTTGATGGAAGAACAAGGTCAATCATAAAGCATCATTCCAGTTGTTTTTGTTATTGAGTAGGTGCGGTTTGTGAGCTGCTCACAGTGCGAACCGCATGCGCATTTTTGCTTTGATACGCCCGGTCAAAAGCGTGCACTTTCACCCGGCGCTCAGCACGTTTTTCTTCCTCACTCTGGCGTTCCAGAGCATCTTCTTCAGCACCAGCAAATGGATCCTCAACCTGCACTTCCATGCCGCCTTCGCTTGCAGGATCACTCTCCTCTCCAAGCGGAGTGATCTTGGCAGCTTTGGTTTTCAGCTTGTCGCGGCTGTAGGCTTTATCCCGCACCGCTTCATCCTCATCAGGACCACCCGTCTCGACCTCCCCTTTCTCATCAAGAAGGTCACGGGATTGCTGTAGGGAGAGCTCAGATGCAGCAGCCTCATTCATGCTGTTAAAGACGGCCTCATAAGTCGGCTGCTCTTCATGCGGCATCTCGGGTTGAGAGCCATCCATCGGATGAACCTCGTGACCATGGCCCTGATCACCAGCTGGCTGCACAGTGTCGTCCAGCGAAGGACGTGTATCTAGATAATCATCCAGGTCCCGCTTACCCACACCGGCATACGCAAAGCGGAAATTGTCATCGCTGACATACCGCATCTGGTCCCCGGCAAGCTGAAATCCGAGAGATGACATCAACAACGCACTGGAAACACCAACGGTTGCCTTCGGCTCCTCTTTGATTGACGGCGGCAAGGACACCACCGAGCTCTGGCCTTTGAGGTAAGAACTCAGGTTCCTCAAAGAAGAAAACTTCAGACCTCTTGGGTCGCTCTTTTCTTCCTCATAGACAAACTGAGAAATATAGCTGATAGCCTCTTCAAAACGATCCTGCCGCTGCTCGCGTGCATGCTCATAAAGGCTCTGCGCCGCTTCATTCCGGAGCAGCTGATAGAACACATTCCAGTTGGAGACCTTTTGCTCAGGCCTTTCTGCCTTGTTCTGTAAAAAGCGAGTGTGCCGCGTCACGGCACGGCAAAGGCCAAGCACCTTTTCACTCAAGCCATCTTTGTTGTCCTGAGACACAGTCGCCTTGTAGAGCACCTCACCATTTTTGCTGGCGCTCTTGGTCAGGCTCACCCGCGCATCCTGAACCGATTTGCCGGAAATCGCAGCTTCAAGACGCGCAATAACGTTGGTGTAACGATCATTTTGAGAAAAGAGAATTTCTGTCATGGTGGCCCGCCCGGTACAGGCAATCGCCTCTGACCCTCCTCGGCATCAGATGAATGGCGTTGCCTTATGTTTTAAAAAGGAAATTGCGGCCCGATGGGGATGGGCCGACACGCTTAAAGGCTGATCAGTGTGGCAGGTTCAAATGTGTCCTGCGTCAGGTCATCAGATGAGGCTTCAGCTTGAGCACCCATCTCACGCACGATCTTCAGCCAACCAGCGGAAACATCAGCAAATGCCAGCACAAACTTGGCCAGCTTTTCAGCATCCCAGGCTACAGCACGCAGATCGTTGTGCATCACAAGAGCATCATTTTCTATGAGAACCAGACGCATCCCGCCAGACTGGAAGCTTTGAGTATTGTAGACGAGAACAAGCTCAAGAATACGGTCTCGTTGAACCGGTGTCAGCTCGCACAGACAAGCAGAAACGCAGATGCGATCACTGTCCGGTACGAGTTTGAATTTCAGAGAAAAAGCATCCAGATTAACAATACGAATAGATTGATCCTGTTCATCTTCTTTTGGCTCAACACCTAATATCTGACATGCATCACTGAGCAATTTCTCGAGCATGATGGGACTCCGCTTCCTTACTTTCTTAGCCATGACATTGCCAGAAAGCGAAGCAACCTAAAGTGTCAAACGATACAGTTTGAATAAGATACAATCGCAATTAGCATTTATTTTTCCGCCGGTTATGGAAGCACTTACAAGCGCCGGAAAATGAAGTTCCCTCACCTGTCTGCAACTTAAAAAAGAAATCCCCCAGAACGCAAAAGCACTCCGGGGGATAGGTGTTGCAGCTGTCGCTAACCTTAGAAAGCTGAAAGCTCGCGGCGCAGTTTCTGCGTAATGTTCTGCAGCTCAGACTGCTTGCGAACAACACGCGGTGTGATCATCACCAGCAGCTCCGTCCGCCGTGTGTCGTTTGTGGTGTTCTCTTTGAACAACTCACCAAACACAGGGATCTTGCGCAGGATCGGCACACCAGACTCACCATTCTCTTTACGTTCCTGAATGAGGCCACCCAGCAAAATGGTACGGCCAGATTCAACCACGATGTCCGAGTTGATGGTACGTGTTGCAATCGTTGGCGTCAGCGAACCTTCTTCAGTCTTGTTCTGAACCACGTTACTCACCTCCTGCTGGATCTGCAGCAGAACGGAGTTGTTAGAACGAATATTCGGCTCAACCTGCAAAACAATACCAGTGTCTTTCACGTCCACTTCGTTGGTCACAGTCACATTGCCATCATTGCTGGAAGACTGACTGCGGGACGCAAACGGCACCTGATCACCAATCACAAGACGCGCCTTACGACCATCCAGAACGGTCAGGTAAGGAGAAGAAATCACCTTCACTTTCGTGATGTTCTGCAGTGCCTTCAACACCACATCAACACCAACGGTATTCAGGGAAAGCGCACCACCAGCCGCCTTGGTTGGACGGGACGCACCATCGGCCACAGCACCAATGCCACCTGCAAAGTTGCCTTTGGCCAAATACCACTGCACACCGTAAGACAGGTTATCGTTGATGTTCACTTCCGCAATGGTCGCTTCAATCACCACCTGAGACAGCGGCAGATCAAGCGCCTGCACCACATCCCGGATGTGCTTGAACTCTTTATAGGTTGAATTCACCAGCAATGCATTGTTACGGCTGTCGGCCACGATGCCAACTTTGCTGCCCACAGCAACGCGGTTGCTAGGAGCATCAGTCAGACCATCAAACAGCTTATTTGCATTGCTGAAACGGTTGCTGATGGAATCCTCAGCTGGCCCGACAGACTCGCCATTTGCAGAAACCGGGAACTTACGTGCTGAAGAACCATTCCCACGAGAAGCCTGCTGACGCTGCTCAACTGGTGGCGCAGCAACACCACTACCGCCCTCACCTTCAAGGATCTGCGTCAGCTGTGTCGCGATCTCATTAGCAGGCAGGTACTTCAGGGTGATGATACGAACCTTCGGAGTATCCAGCAGGTTGTAGTCGACCTCTTTCGTAATCCGGCGCACACGCTGTAACATCTCACGGCTCTGCACCGCAACGAGCAATGACTGCTGCGTTTCCAGCGGAATGATCGTCAGCGGTGAAGTCAGCTGATTAGGATAAAGCTGCTGGAACAGAGTGGTAATCTGTTTCGCCACCTGGCTCGCAGAGCTCTGCTGCAGACGCAACACAGAAACAATCGTCTTATCATTATCGCGGTTATAAAGGCTGTTCACCAGCTCCTCTGCCGCTCCGATATCTTCCGGACGAGCACGAATAGCGATCTTGTTGGAACCTTCCACGGCAACAGCAGAGGCACCAGCTGGCAGAATAGCCTGCAAAACCTTCGCCGCATCATCAGAGGATGCAGAACGGACTGGCAGGATACGCAGCTTCAGGTCACCCGCAGAACCAACACCAGAAAACTGCTCAATTGCCTGAATGGTCTCAGGACGACCAATATGGAAGATCTGATCAATCAGCTTCAGGATGTAACCATTACGCCCAAGCAGAACACGCACCAAGGACAGCATCTGGTCTTTGGCGATCGGATTTTCTGTCTGGAAAGTAACTGTGCCTTCCAGAGGCTCATCAATCACATAATTGACCTGAAGAATACCACCCAGCGTCTGCTGAATGAAATACTCCAGCGATTCACCGCGGAAGTTCAGACGCACCACATCAGAAGTTGCCTTGGCATCACTGGCCTGAGCAACACGGATCTCTTGACGGTTGGCACTGTTAAGACGAGCATCAGCCAGCAGAACCTTGGCTTCTTCATCGTTAAAGAAGAACGCCGTTCCCGGTCTGCCCTGCGCCGCATTTTCACTGTTCACCCAACGGGTATTGATCGAACGACCCAGAGTGCCGCGTGAGTGGGATGCCAGTCGCGGTTGGCCTGAAAGGGCAAGATGAACATCACGCTGGTTCTCTTCTGAGAAGAAATATTGCAGCTGTTCTGTAAGCCCCGCTGGTGGAGCTGTGTCTTCCCATTCCTGATCAGCCGGCTGGGTCGTTGTACACCCCAGCAGGATCACGGAAATTGAAAATACGCCTGCTGTCTTGCGCAGCATTGAACTTAGTTTAGCACCAATCATTTCAAACCTATGCGTTCAGCACAAGCGCCCAACACGAACCCCGGGGCTAAACGAACCCGGGGCAATCGCACCTGTGCTGCCCGAACTTTCTTCGATTAAGTTAGACGCGGCCGTTATCCAAAAGCAGCTGAACTCTGCCCGCAGCGTCTGATGCATCCTGCCCACCCACTGACTGCTCTGCCACAGAAAGCGATTTGGAGATGGAGTTGGATACAAAGCCGACCAGACGCAGCGCGTACTCAGCTTCAAGAAGGGTCATAAGCGCTTTCTCGTCTTTCACGCGCTCATCGGCCAGCTCACGCACTTCTTTGCGCAGCTCTTCAATGATGGTGTGGCGCTGATCAAACTCAGGCTTGGCTGCATTGAGCTTAGTCGCTGCATCCGTCAAAACGCCTTCCAGAGTAGATTGACCGCTCTCATCCATCTCGCCAGTCTTTGGTGCGCCGGCCATCTCCTCAAGCGCAGTGCGCAGCAAGGACTGCACGGCATCACTCTCGCTGAGGTCTTCCAGCTTCACGTCAAGCTGCGCAACGGTGTCAGCAATCGCTGTTTCTACTTCACCGATGGATGTGTTGATCTGCGCAATCTCACCATTCAGACGCGCAACCTCTTTCGGATCCTTAATAAGCTCGCTATCCGGATCATCAGGGTCACTCGGCACAGTCGCTGGCAGGTTCGCCAATTCGTCCTGCTTGGAGGCAAGGCTGGTTTGCAGATCAGACAGCTGACCTTCCTGTTCCTGCTGTTGCAGATCCAGCGCTTCAATGTCAGCAGCAATATCTTCCTGCAGCGCCAGCGATTGCAGCAGTTCAGTGCGTGCAGAGCGAACCTTTTCAGATTGCCCAATCAGGTTTTGCTCTTTCAATGAAGTCTGAATTTCTTCAAAGCGCGCAACGACCTGCCCTACAAGCACCTCAAGGTTTGCTGTGTCTGGCGGTGGCTGCAAACCAAACGCTGCTGAAACGCCAACTGAAAGGAGCTGACTGGCAGACGGAATAGCTTCAACACTCTTGGCCGCCACCGGACGATCAAGCTGGATATTGCCATCTATTGCGTTGGATGCAGGTGTAGAACCAATCGATGATACTGCAGTCATGTCAGACTCCTTGAATTATCTCCACCTATATGTCGCAGATAACCCAGCGGTCATGTTGTGCCTTAAAACACAGAGCCCGCCCTCTAATGGACATTATTGGGGTAATTACGGAGTGAAATAATCGTTACTGTCATGTGTGTGCTGAACGTACAACACCCGCAGCATCCAACTGATGCAAAACAAAGAATAAGATCGGCCAGAAATCAGAAGAGCAGATTCACCCCTGAACATCAGGTCAAGCCGGCCCATCATCTCCAGTGGTCGCATCCTGCTTCGCAAGCGCCGCTCTCAGAGCTGACAAAACACCATCCGTGAGCAGCATGAAAGCATAGGCATAACCAGGTCGCCGCTTGTGCTCACTTAGCCTTGGCAACTGCGTGTATAGCCGCTGTAGCAGGTGATACCGGTTCTCAATCTTGGCAATCAGTTCATGAAGATCAGTCGGAGAGGAAGACCCGACCGAAAACATCTCCAAGCCAACTCGCGTCTCATCTGAAAATGTCAGACTCGGCTTTTCGTAGGCAAACCAACGGGATAAATCAAACTGCGCGCTGTACTTCAGATAAAGATGCTCAGCATCCCGCAAACGATTGACCGTCTGGACAGCCCGCTGAGAATACTCAAAACTATGATCTTTGGGCAGCACTCTGGTACGCGCCAGCTCAGTGCCATATTGCAGCGCCAGCTGCCGCTCGACCGACATACTGCCCGAACCGCGCGGCTTCACAGCCTCAATCCTGTGCGCAGACTTCAGCAAGCCCGCAGTAAATGACAGGTCCCGATACAGGATCCCGATATCGCCGGAAATCTTGGAATATTTCTCTGCCTGCGCAGGAGCTGTCAGCTCAACAATCCCGTTCTCATCCTCACCCAACTCATAGGGCAGATGCAGATACCCGGAGGTTGCGATCATGACGCATCGCTGTCGCGCGCCACAGCTTTCTTCTGCGCCTCCAGCGCGTAAGCAAGGCGCTTGGAATAGTCAATCAGGCTAGGCACAGGCCGCGTCTTCATCAGTTTATAGAAGCGCACCAACTCGGAGGTCGCCTCATCCAGCTTGCGGGACCATAACCAATGCTCGGCCAACCGCAGAGCAACAGCGGGATTGGCCTCATCAACCTGCTTTGCCTGACGAAGCGAGGTCTCAACCTCATCACCACCCAGCGGCCAACTCGAATGACTCAAAGCCAATCCCAGCCAGTACTCAGCATTTTTAGGGTTGAGCAAGCAAAGCACCTTGAACTGCTCTTCAGCAGAAGCCTTCTGCTGCAAATGCAAGGCTTGATACGCAAACTGATAAAGCACTTTTTCCAGTTTACCGTCCGCATTGAGAGCTGCCGAAAGCCCCTGCCCTGAACGCAGCGCATCAAGCACAGCACGTGCACTCACATCGCCGCCGCCAAGTGCTTGGAAGACCGCATCAAGGTCAACCTCAACGTCGGATGGCAGCTCGTCAGAAGCCGGAGCATTTTGTGTAGCAGGTGCTTGTGACATCATTTGTCCCCGGCCTCAGAATTTTATGAAGGTATCAGCGCAAAGACGCTAGGCGTTGTTCAGACCAGACAGCAGCTTTTGAGCCGCCTGATGGATCTCAGCATCCTTACGTTCCAAAGCGTACTTCAGCGTATCTTCCAGATCTTCTTTCGCCTCGGTGATATGGCCGAGAGCAAGACAAGCAACGCCAGAGAAGTAGTAAGGACGCGGGTTGGTAGGATCGAGCACCATTGCAGCAGAGGCTGCCTGAACCGCAAGCGTGTACTGCTGCAGCTGCACCGCGCAGTTTGCCAGACCAAGCTGAACATCAACATTGATCGGCTCAAGCAAAACCAGACCGGTATAGATCTCAAGAGCCTTCTCTGTCCGGCCTGTATCCATCAACCCCTTGGCCATCACCAGCCCCGGATTGATATCGTCTTTTGTCAGCCCCAAACTCCGGCCAATCGCGCCCTTTGCAATTGCCTTAATGTCTTCTTCTGGAGTTTTGCCCAGTTCTGGAACAAGCTCAGTCATAACGTGCCTCTTTGCGGCTCTAAAATTAGATTGTTTTGAAGGATATCGGCGAGCTTAAAGGTGAAACACCATAGCGCCATCCAGCTCATCTGAGAGCGTCGTCTGCCCCGCGCCCAACAATGGATTGCTGGCATACCCACCTGCATCAGCTGAAACCAACGGCTGATAAAGGCTCACAACCGACAGCAACTCTTCCACTAGCACTGTCAGCTTGTCCAAATCCGTGTAGCCACGACAGCTCACGGAAAGCACCAGTTCTTCTGCGCCATCATTAGTCTTGCGCAGGTTCGCCAGGCACCGGAATTGAGAAAGACAAGCCAGATTGAGATGCAGGATCTCTTCGATCTGCCTGTTTCGCGTTCCAACCGTTTCACTCAGCGCACCAATCACAGTGGTGACATCTATGCCCCCGCCATCAAGCGCGTCTGAAAACACAAGTTGAACCCCGTCAACATTCATTGAAGCGGTGTTCTGCTCGGAGAATATCGGAGCACCCAACCCCAGCTTTCGCCAGAGCTTATCCAAGCACCCTGAGTAGTTTATGGCGAACACGAGCAATCCTCTCTGAGATGCGCAAGATCAGCAGCTAATCAGCAAACGCAGAAAAACAGGTGTGCGTTGAGGGTAATAAACGCACACCTGCTTTTTCGGCTTAACCGCGAGTAATCGCAGCCGCCCGTTCGTTTTCGATTTCCCGGGATTCTTTCAGGAACTGAATGATCGCACGGATGATGTCATCCAGAGCTTTCTGGATGGATTCAGCCTGATCATTCTCCTTACGAACCTCTTCTGCCGCAGCAGCCAGTTCCTGAGAAATCGCTTCATCTTCTTTTGCATTCGCCTGAGTAAACGCACTCGCAGCCTGCGAAGTCGTGTTACCCAGAGTGTTCGCAACACCACCGATTGTGGCGATGGACTGTGCACGGGAACCAGATGCACTTGCAACAGCATCAAAGCCTTTTGCCTGAGAGCGGAAGTCACCTGCACGCTGAGAGTAGAAGTCACCCAGCTTGCCGCCTTTACCAGGCGCAACATCCGCAGCTTTGGCATCCATCTTCGCTGCCTGCGAGTTCGCATTGGCTGAGTTCTTTGCAGCACCCAGACCTTTAGCAGCACTACCAATCGCAACAGCAGACATCACGATGGAAACAGCGGAAGAAACAACAGTCACAACAAGACTGATGATCGCACCCGTACGGGTCTCTTCAGCTGCATCACGGCTTTTGCCAGCCTGTGCATGCATCTGCGTCTTCACGGTTTCACGCGCAATCAGACGAGACTCAAGCTCATTGTTACGCTGGTTGATGGCTGACTTGAACAGCGCCTGAGCAATCAGACGGGACAGATTACCAGTGCTGTCGATCTTATCCAAAGAACCTATTGCAACAGTCGCAGCTTCCAAACGCCCCAGAACTTCATCAGTGGTCGCCTGATCAAAATCTGCACTTGCAGCAAACTGCGGCAAGGAGACGAGAGACAGGAAAGTACCGTGATGCTCTGGTGGCAAAGTTGCCAGACGCGCTTCTACGCTTTGCTGGAATTTTGTTGCACGCTCTTCAGAAACAGCAAGTTTGCCGTCCTGAAAGAAACTGGGCGGCAGATAGTCACGATTGTAATTAGTACCTACAGTTGCGTTCATAAATACCTCCTCTTAACCTGCAAACTTGGTTCTGCTCAGCGTGTCAGCACGCTCATTCATGGAGCTCACTGTTCCATCCAGCGCATCTGCAAACTGCTCACCAGCCTTCGTCAGAATTGCCAGCAACTGGTCAATGATCTGACTAAGCAACTGGATGAATGCATCAAGATCTGCGGCATCTGCCTGCAGTTCTTTCGCCTGCGCAGCATCCTGACTTGCGGTGTAAGAAACCGCACCAGCTGCGATGGAACCTGCACTACTACCGATCTGAATGATCGCGGACGTGATGGAAGAGATCGCCTGGATCATCGCACCAACACTGCCTGCCTGTGCACCAGGAATGAAGAAGGATGCAGCAGCCATGACGATACCAACAACGGCACCAACCACCTTCATCGCAATGTCCACCTTCATGATGGTATCTTCATCAGCTCCGGCGGCGGCAGCTATGTGCCCGGCGATACTTCGTCCCGTGGCCGCTTGCACCGTGGCATCAATGGCCATGGCAAGCTGCACCACCCCGGCAGCAATCATAAACGCCCCGACAACCTGAAGCCCTGGAATAACCGCCAGAATACTACCCGCCACAATGGAGATCGCCGCAGCAATCCACTGGAACGCCAGAGAGATCTTCTGCCAGATGCTGAGACCCTTCTGCTTCTTCTCAGCTTCTTCCTGCTTACGGATGGATTCTTCGAGCTTGATCGCCTTATCCTGCAAAGCACCTTTCTGCTTCGCCTGAGTGAGGTTCACCTTGTTCTTCTCAACCGCTTCCTGAGTGCCCTGCATCTTGTCCAGAACAGACGCAACAAGCACTTCAATATCCTGGAAGCTGGAAGTCGTCAGAGGTGTGTCAGAACCAACCTGAGTGAGGCTGTTTGAAAGACGCGTAATGTGCTGCGCAAACGCAATGGTCGCAATCATTGGCGTACCACCAACAGACGCCAGTGCACCCGGACCAACTTTACCCGCACCTTTTACATCACCAGCCTTGCCGGTCATCTCAGAGGTCGTATCAAAAATATCGCCCAGACTATTGCTGTTCAGACCCAGGCCCAGACCTTTAGGAAGCTCCATATCTATTCTCCATACTTAAATTATTGGGATAAAAGCTAATGTCAGACCAGCTTCTGGCGCGCGCTTTTCATCATGGTTTGCGCATACTTCTTGTCGTCGTAATTTTTGACAGGATCATCAAACATACGCAGCGCAGCCTCAAAAGCATCACCAGCTTCCTGATACTCTTTCGCAGCCATCAGGCACTCACCAAGACGCAGGTAACCCTGAGGGTTCGTCGCATCCATGCTAATGAAGTGCAGATAGAGCTTCACAGCCATGCGAACATCGCCCTGAATCTGATAGGTCATTGCAAGGCCATAGGTGTACTGCTCTTCCATCGGCGCGATCTGCACCAGCATAATGAACAGTGATTTCGCCTTCTCGACCTGACCGACAGAGATATTGCGGCGCGCCATTTCATAAACAGCACCCAGCTCCTCCTTGGAGAGGTCAAGCATCTCAGAGATGGAAACACCCTGCTTCAGCAACTGGTAAAATTGCTCGTCTTTGAAGCCCAGTGAATCAACATGCTCGATGAGCGGCTCAGCGATCTCTTTAATCGTTTCGACAAAGAGTTCCGGTGATTGTTTAGGCATATCCAGAAGTGACATGGCGCTCTTTCTTTATCTCTGACTAATTCAGCATTTAAGAAAACAATAGAGCGCAATCAGAAGGTGTTCTGTGCCAAACAGAACACAAGAATAGGCAATACACATTGTGCAGTGATTTTTTATGCGTCACGAATATGTGAGCGAAGACAACACACTGCCGAACCACAGTTCGCAGCAGCGCATTTCAATCAAAAAGAGAGGAACTCTGCCCCCTCCTTGATCTCAACCCAATTTTATTGAGAGAGTTTTTGCCGTCGATTACCCAGATAGATGTCAATTGCATCCTTGGCCTTATCAGCATCATGGAGCGTATAAAGACAGCGCGCCCGAATATAGTGACGCATGGATTGCTCATCGGAGCGGGTGTACTTTCCAAACTGCTCAAGCGGATCTAGCAGGTCCAGCTCACGCAAACTTTCAAGCGCCAGATCAAACCGATTGAGCAAGAAGAGAAGGATGGTGCGAGCGAGCAAAACCTCCTTGGAGTCATCCTCCATCACCATCATGCCCTGAACCATGGTCAAAGCCTCTGCATACTTGCAGTTCTGCGTCATGATGTAGACGCTCAAGAGCAGAAAATCCCGCTGCCGACTGTTAAGAGCTGCCATAACCTCTACCCCTGCAACAACATGGCAAGCGCTGCTTGCAGGTCTTCATCAAGCAGGACATCACCCATCAGCAGATCAGCGACACTTTTTAGGATACGCTTTCTTTCCCCCTGCTCCCGCAGAGCAGCAGCAGCAAACAAGCGCTGAAGCTCCTTGCGCATTTCACTCAGCTCAGTCGGAAGAAGAATGTCTGTCTCTGACAGATCCGGCAACAACAGGGCCGGCAACCGCTCATCCAAAGTTGGACGATGAAGCACTTCATGCAAAGGCCGGACTTCAGGTAAGAATACGGGAGCAAGCTTCTTGCCCTCAGGCAACTGAACCTGATCTTCAACCTTCCAGTTGGAGACCTCGTTCACCCCAATTGTAATTGATGCAACCCGCATTCTGAATTCCGTACTCAGTTAAAGCAAAAGGCAGCCCTGACCACGAAAGCCAGAACCGCCAACTCTATAAATGTACCCTAGGAGAAGCCGCGCGCGATCTGAATGTTCAGATCAAAGCTACGACGCACTGTACCCGTCGCCTGCTCATAAGAACGGTTCTGCTCACGGTTATCCTGGTTGATATCGTTGGTCAGCAACTGCGGGTTCAACAAAGTCACCGCATCACTCAACTGCGTCGAAAACCGCTCCCACTGCGTACGCTTAAAGGAGTTCTTGCTTCCGCTACTGTTGTTGATCAAATCATGCGTCGGACGAGTGATGTTGAACTCTTTCTCGACCGGATGAGGTTTCCCTGCTGCAAGATCCTCAAACATGTAAGCGACGGCAGTACTAAACTGACCCGGATTATCAAAGGACACAGACAAACTGTGCGTCTCCTTATCAGCATCCTTACCGGTCTTTACAAATTTCTTCAGTGCTTCGTTCACAATGCGCTGCATTTCAGCATATGCCTGAGACAACTGGTTCAACTGTGTCAGCTGCTCAGTTCTCATCGTGATAACAGCTTGCTGCCGCAAGCTAGCCTGGTTCTGAATAAGCGCTACCAGCGTAGGCAAATCCAACCGAGAAACAGTTCCATCTGAATTCGTAATACCACCAGCCGACAACATCTGCTGCTCAGCTTGTTTGATAGCCAGAATGCGCTGTTCCTGCTCAATGAAAACCGCATACCCACGGTTGATTGATGCATTACTGTCTGGCGTCAGAACGTTACGTGAATTGCGCGCAGGATTAGCCAGATTCGGCGTCTTCACATCAAAATAAGCGTGCGCTCGCTCAAACCGCTTAACGATCTCCTGCATCTCTGTCCCGAGATCTGAAGGCGCATAAATTCCACTTTTCGGAACATTCTCCAGCAACATTTCAAGTTGCTTTATGTACGCCTGCTTATCCGTATTGAACTTGGTTTGATCATCCCCTCCAGTCTTATTGGTCAGAGGCTTGTTCTTAACTGCATCAATCTGGTCATTAATCTGCTTTCTGATGACAGCACGGCTTGACTCCAAATCCGTACCGGACTTGGGCAACAAATCCAGCAATGGCGCGATCTTAGTCAAAAAGACCGGATTATTTGCCAATCTCTCTTGCTCAGTCTTGGTGTGCTGGAAAATCCGGGATTTGGTCAGTTCATTCACAACAGTGATGCTGCGCTTATCGTCAGAACGAATGACACCCACCTGATTATCACCAGTACCAATCACAGTACGACCCGCCTGAATATCAGCTTCAGAAAAGTTGTCGCGCAGATAGCGCAGCTGAACAGCTGGGTGCCAGGACAAGAACTGCTGCGGCGTCGGATTGTTGTAGTTCGCAGGCAAATCCTCATCTGCAACGGTATCAGCAGGATCTACCAGAACGCTATCGACATATGCGTTGTATTTACTTGGATCTGTCGCATGAGCGGTCGTCCCTGGAATCGACAACAACGGATTCTCATAATCCGGATCATTTTCAGGCAAATTGGAAAGAAAACTATCCCAAACACTCGTCTGCGTCTCTGCGGCCTGTAACGTGCCGGACTGGGCAGCAGCTTTTTCCTGCGCACCATCACCTGCACCACCAGAACCAGCTTTGGATGCATCATCATCTTTAGGAGTGACAAGAGTATTCGGATCGACAGGTGTAGAGGAACCTGAACCTACATTATTTATCATTTTCATCTCCTCACTTCACAAAATCAGACGAGTACGACCCGCATTTCGTTGGGGCTTGATGGCTTGGGAACGAACACCTCCAGTCTCATTTTCATGATCTTTCAGGCGTTTCGTAAAATGCTCAGCAATCGCGTCATAACCCTGCAAAAAATCTTCAAAACTTCTTGAGGAAAGCAAGCCACCGATCAAACGCTGCGCAGCCGGATCTTTCTGAACCGCAGGCAAGTCCACCAGCTCCTGAAGGCTTGCAGCCATCTGAAAAGAGACGTCCTGCCACTCACCTTCTGAAGGCCAGTTCCTACCAGTATTACAAGCACTTAAGGCCTCATCCAGATAGGAGCACAAATCACCCGCATCACCAGTGACAGTGAACTGGGGAAGCAACTCATCTTTGCTGGATCTGGTCTTCGCCATACAACATTCCCATCAAAACACGATCTTCCCTCTATAGCTGTGAGGCTTAAGACCCTGCTGTTCCGATCGACACACCCAAAAATCGAAACCACAGGAAAGGCAGAATTAGCAAAATGGGTGACACCGCTTGTGCCGCCCGACACAAAGCAATTCCACTAAAAGAAGTATGAGAAAGACATATACCTATTCATATTATCAGCGGGGGACTTGCCATGAGCTTAGAGGTCTTAAGATCAACCATTGCTACTCACAATGCTGAGTCGCCTGTCGGCGCTCCGCTGGTGGCAGAAGCAACCGGTCAACGCCGCGCTGAACGCGTTATGCAGCTTAACAATCCATCCAAGCTGACAGACGCTGCCGAAGAGCTGGGACAGGCCGTCTCCTCCCGCTTGGATAAGAGATCATTGGAGAGCCGCTCAATCCGTCAGGGTCAGGGTGCAAACATCGAAGCGATCACCCGGATTGCCGATTACTACGACAAACTGCCAGACATGCCTTCGCAGGAAAAACTGCAAGGTTTGGTTCAACTGCTGCAAGACTATCAGAACAACTACAGTTCTGGTGGCGGCTCCAGTCAACTGACACCTCAGGATGTCTTCGCATTCCTGCAGCAGTTTGATGGCGATGTCACACACCAATACGCTGCCCTGCAAATCGCCATTGAGCATTTCGAGAACACTGGCGCAAATGATGCGTTACTGGGTGCTCTGCTCAATGCGCGCGAGTACATGGAAAGCGGCGAGACCGGCAGAGATGTCCGCGCTGGCTTCGCGGTGGCAGAACTGGCTCATGATAAAGCCGAGGATCTGGGAACAGACCCAGCCGTCATCCGTGAACATTACCGCGACATGCTGCGCAGTGAGGCAAACTTCGGCATCATCTTCGACAAGTTCAATGATCTGATCGCCCGCCATCACGCTTTGCACCAGGACGTCAATGGAAACGAAGGCTCGCCCCTCACCTCATTTGACGATGTCGTAGAGCTGTTCACCACCGCAGCGAGCCAGGGACTGGAGATTGCCGATACTCAGGACGAGCCAGCTCACCTGGAAGCTGTCCTGACCGAACTCGGCAAGCTGAAGAGCCTGCGGACCGTTTATGAAGGTGTCCATGTCGCGACTAAGCTAACAGGTCGTAATTTTGGGGAGTTCAATCGTGTGGTCGATGAGCTGGGCACAGACTCACTCGCCAGCTCCCTTTTCCACTATCTGGGTAAAGCGGTAACCTCACCAGCGGATGCGCAAGGCCTCGTTGCTCCACTGGCTCCGGCAGGTGTGAGCGCATCCCTGAACTACACCAACAACCTGCTGGCACTGCACCGCGAGGTTCCGGATACAATTCTCACCAATGAGAACATCCGCAACCAACAGCTCGAAACGCTTCTGGTTCTGTCAGAACAGCTGACGATATTGGAAGAAGAGCAGTATCAGACAGCATCCGACACCGTAACGTTCGAAAACGCCAACCTGATCACTGCTGGATCCACCAGTGTTCATTGAGCCTTCATTGCCAGCAAAATAACAGCAACACAAACGACGTTCAGAAAAAGCAAAGGAGAGATTTGAATGCAGTTTTCAAGTGCTATCCAGTCAAGTCTGGAAGCGTTCGCAAACAATATGAAAATCCCTTTTTCTCCTCAAGCGGATGGGAGTCTGAGTTACCTCCTATCACAATCTGGAGAGCTGACGTTTACTCCTGTCGAGAACGGCAACAGCATCGTTGTGAGCCTCGGCCGTGCTATAACAGGTGATCAAAATTCAGCAAATGAAGCGCTTTTGACCAAAGCTGGCTTTAGGCCTGAAATCGGAACCAACCTGCATGCGGGAAAATCAAAAGATGGAACGTTACACCTAGCAGTCCTTTACGAAGCAGGACAACTTAGCCCTGCAAAACTAGAACAAACGGTCGACTATCTAATAGGTGAATTGAGTTCACTTTAAATACTACGACTACTACGTGCAGGTATACACCAGCTTCAATCATATAATGACTCACACTTGTTCACATTACGGAGGGAAATCGTGACTTTTTCGCACTTAAAATCACAATCCCGAGGGATACGAACAATATCCATTAAAATATAAGTTAGATGATGACAGTCAGACTTGACTCGCCTATTAGCTGTCTTAATTATAGTTTTAACCGTGTTCTGAAGCACAATTCTTTGCAATTGTGTACAAGTGAGATTGGGGTGGAATATTGGTAGAGTATAATAAAAACAAGACGAAGTATATTTGCTCTACGGAGAACAGTATATCTTCAAACTCTGAAATAGCTGCACTTATTTAAGTAAGAGGTCACGGTACATTTCTATGGAAAAGGCAGTATATGATGCAAGCCTGGGTAGAGGCGCATCACAAGCTCATAATACTGGCACCTCATCCTCAGGTGAAAGCAGCTGGAAAGAGAATGCAGCGCTGTTTCAAGAGCTGAATGATGAATTATGTGCATCTTTAGAGCAGTCAGCGATCCGTCAAACCTACTCAAATGGCGAAAACATCTATCTTCAGGAAGATGAAGCTGAATTTCTCTACATCATCGAAAGCGGTCACGTTCGCTTGAGCCACTTGCGTGAAGATGGATCTACCTTCCTTTATGCCATCATCACTGCGGGCCAAAGCTTCGGCGAACTGGGTGTATTTCAGCGATCTGTACATGCCGACACAGCATGCGCATTGGGAGATGTTGTCGTTCATAAGATCAGACGTTCTGCATTTCATGTCATCAACGAACAGAGTGCAGAGATCTGCCGCGCGCTGGCTGTAGTCGTAGCGAAACACTATCGCTCCTACATCGAATCAACCCGCTGCCTGTCATTGCCGAGCCTATCAGCTCGTCTGGCTCACGCTCTGCTCAGCTTGCTGGAGTCTATTGGCACTCCGGCTGGGAGTGATCCGAGGGACAAGTCTGTCATCTCTGGTGCTATCGTCACTCAGAGCGACTTGGGCGCGATGGCTCGCGGCACACGCAGCAACATCAATCGCCGTCTGAAAGAATGGGAGCGCGCAGGTATCATAAAAATTCAGGATCGTTCTATCACTGTGCTGAATAGGACAATGCTGGAGCGGAACTTGCTCAATAATGAATCAAACTTTTAAGAAGCTGGTAAGCGTTGAAACAAAGGACTGACGCGTGCAGGAAGAAATCACCAATAACGAGATGTATGTCACCGATCTGGAAGAGGCTTTGAAAAGCCCACAAGGCTCAGATCATGCGCAGCTCCTCGGAAAAAAGTTGGAAGACCTTTCTGCTCAGATGCGTCGCAAGTCTGAGGAACCTCAGACCGAGGCTGACTATCAACGCATTCAGACAGTGATAAACGGCATCACTGCTGCTCAGGACGTCCTGCGCAAATTTCCAGTACAGAGTTAGAGCCGCGCAAATATTAGGAGAGTCAACATGACGTCTTTTACCCAAGGCATTACAGGCCCATACACGTCCGCAGCTCCCGCCGCTTTAGAGAACAAAGCGGGCATGAACGCACTTGACATCAGCGTCCGCTTTCAGACCGAGATGGATAAGATCAATGACAAGATCATTGAAGCTCAAAACTCCAACCTGGCTGAAACCGAAAAGATGTTCACCCTGCAGTTGCTGGTAAACACATACACCACCATGGGTCAGACACGTACCAGCATGGTGAAGGCGCACGCAGACATGGTGAAGTCCTGCGCACGTAACATTTCCTAAGTCATTGAAAGGCTCTCTTCTGCCTGCGTGAGCACGTGCATAAGAGAGCCTTTTTTTATTCAGGCACATGAGACAAGCCCGGTTATACCGAGCCTGAACAACTCATGGTATTTTCTCGTTCGCGTTTGGAAACACAGCCATAATTGCGAACTCCAGCGCTTGTTAGGTGGGACAGCGAATGGGTAAACTCATCCTCAAAATACTTGTAGGCCAACAGGCTGGCGCTGAAGTAATGCTCGAGCCGGGTGAGTATACACTTGGCTCCGACAGAAACGATGATCTGCAGATTGCTGACCTCAGCGTCGCCGCAGGCCATATGCAGCTGCGCTTGCAAGACAATAAAATTGAAATCTCCGCCAAAGCTGGCGACATTCGCACTGAAAATGGTGTCTCTCTTAACAGCGGAGATGACGAGTGGATCGAAATTGAACCATTGGATGTCATAAACATTGGTGTCGTCAAGATCGCTCTAGGCGCGAAGAACGCCCAGTGGGCGACGCTCAGCAAAGCACTGAATGCAGCCGGTGAAAGTGAAAACGAGAAAGCCGAAAACTCTGCAGCTAACTCGCTGCTAGGTGAAAACTCAAAGCATGTCGATGCGGTTATGGCTCCGCTCACAAAACACCGCAAACGCATTGCCCTTGCAACGGTTGCAAGCGCAGTGGTCCTTGGTGGGTTCTATCTCGTAGGTTCTGGTAAGATTTCCCCTCGCACCGCAAGTGCTCTCCCAAACGGTGGAATTGAAGCTGTGCGCGTAGCTTTGGCTGACCTCCCCTTCGCAGAGAGCTTAAGCCTGCGCCAGGATGTGGATGATCAGATTTACCTGACAGGATATGTCAGCGAGCCAGTTCAACGCCGCGCAATTACTGAAGCAGTAGAACGCACAGCTGTTCCTGTTCGTCTACGTGTCCGTGTCATCGAAACACTGAAAAAGGATATCGCCGGTTATCTACAATCCCGCGGTTCAAACGTGAGCTTTGCACTCGCGGATGACGGTGAACTGACCCTCAGCGGCTCCGTGCTGGATAAGGCTGAGGCTGACCAGTTGATTGCAGATCTGCGCGGCCTGAATGGCATCTCCAGCGTAACTTCCCAAATTAAGACCGCTGATGATTATCTTTTGGATGTCCGCAAACTTGCCAAACGGGCACTGATTGATGACACCATCATCTTCCGCCTTGATGACAAAACGCTGGAAGTAAGCGGCATCATTGCCAGCCAGGACATCGATCGCTGGTCAGGTTTCCTGCGCTCTTACTCTCGCCAATACGCATCTGAGATCCCTTTGCGTTCTCTGGTCAAATTGGTTCAGGAAAACGGTCAGGTTGTTGACCTCAAAGCCAACTTTGATGGCGGCATCGAACCTCTGCTTGCCGCTGTTGATCCGAAGACCAATGAGCCGGTTGAAGAACGTCAGACAAAGGTGCTTGAGCTCGCACGCGCGATCAAACAGCAGGATGGCTTTGCCCCAGAACGTCGTGGCACAAAGTCTTCCAGCCGTGTGGAAAAGAGCAACACAGAAGCAAAATCGGCAAAAGCAGAAGTATCTCCATTACAAGAAGCAACTGAACGTTTGCTAAGCAGTATCGGCATTGGCTCTGCACAAGCATCAACACCTCCATCGGGCATCTCTGAGGATTTGGAGAAAAAAGAGCCGGAAGGAGTTACCGCCCAAAGCGAAGCCGATGCACAGTTCCAACAAATTGCCTTGAACGATCCGGAGTTGAGTGAAGCAGCTGAGGTCGTCTTCCTTGCATGGATGAAATCTGCTGAGGCGAAAACTGTACCGGACGATCTGAAGAAGAACTTCCTGCCACTTTTGGTAACACCTCCATCTGAGGGACCACTCTGCTCTAAGAACCTGTCAGTGCCAGTCTCCCAGATCCCGGTAACTGTGCTTTGGCTCGATATTCTCAGCAGCAGTGAAAGTCTGGCAATCACCACATTCCCGGAAGATCGCCAACGCTACATTCTAGAAGCTGCCGTAAACCCGGCGGCCACACGTGATTGCTTGATTAAGGCGGAGCAGAGCAGCAAAATCGATCTGGTGCCCTACTCCAACTTCATTCGTGAAAGCCTGCGTAATCCAGAGTTCATCAGCTTCCTGACAAGAGATCTGAACACACCGTCGCTGACGGTTTCCGGTGCAAGTCTGATTGGAGAACGCTACGTCCTGAGCGATACCAACAAACGCTACAAAAAAGGCCAGTCCATCGACCAAAGCAGCCGTCTCGTTGCTGTAGGTGAACTTGGAGCGTTGGTCCGTGAATACGAAGGATACTCCGTCGCGATATACGGAGACCAGACGGCCTGGGTCGTCCGCGAAGCAAACGCGAAACCTTAAGCGAAAAAACCCAAGTAGCTCTCACTACAAAAGCAAAAGGCCCGGGCTGATATCAGCCCGGGCCTTTTTTATTAAGCGACTACATCCACCTGAGTGTATGAGCCATCATCATCAAGAACAACTTTGATTGTATCGGTTTGGCTAATGTTATCGAGGTGAGCAATCTTCGACCAGTTCTCACCATTGGCAGTTCCATCCACATCAACCAGCACGTCGCTTCCAGAACCATTTTCCTGAATTTTCACGTACTGCCCAGCTTCAGCAGCATCAACCTCATCATCCCCGAAGGCTTTGTTCAGAAGTGCAGAGATATCCAGTCGATCGACTGTAAGATCTACTTCACCTTGCGCAGTTCCATCAAAGTCTGTGATCGTATCGAAACTGCCGTCCAGAACATCAAAGATGAAGGTATCCAAGTCATCTTCACTTCCACTAGTCATCCGATCATAACCAGCACCACCATTGAAGGTATCCGAGTAGTTGCGATGGCTTACAGGATGCCAATCATCGCCAATCAGGAGATCATTGCCCTCACCACCAGACATATCGTTATGCCAGTTACCTTGCCCTTCAATTCTGTCATTTTGATCTGTACCATTCAGGCGATAATGCCATCCTGGATTCTTGTCAGGATCACTTTCATAGAACCTATTCTGTGAGAACGCAGGCTCGTTATAGTCGACAAAGATCGTGCTTGGATTCTCTGTATTCTCAGTCACATTGATCGTTGTAGTAGCAACATCACTCTCGTCTGAACCATTGCTGACAACCATTTCGATTGTTCTCACTGGATCGTTTGATGAGGTGTTGAACTCGATAGCCTTGATCGCTGCAACATATGCTTCATGGCTTGCATCACCTGAAAGGGTCAGAACCAGATTTCCACCCACAACAGCTGTCGTAGCGGAAATACCAGCGTAAGCACCCTGAGGAATGTAGCTAAGAGCATCACCCTGCTGATAGTTCTTCAGTGTGATGACAGCACTGGAGAGCTGATTATTGGCAGCGTTGTTGTCTCCATCAGAAACGGCAACAACATCACCGATAACTACCCCTGCCCCCCCAAGCTTGAAGTTCGTCGTATAGTCAGTTTCAGGCACATTCTCATGACCTTCAATAACAACATTGAAAATGCGAGCGTAGTCACCAGCTTCAAAATCTTCAGAGACAAACTTCAAGATTGTTTCTGATGGCACATACCCTGGCACGTCATTCAACAAATCAATTACAAAATCAGATGGAGACTGCTGTTTGGAAGCTAGATCAGTAGAGTATGTCTTCGTAACACCACTCTCATCTTCCCACTCCAACACAATCAGCAAATTATCTCCAGCATCATGAAGAACATGATCGGCATGAATAATCAGCTTTGCGTCAGTCATGTCAGAAAGATCAACAGATCTTGAAATCTCACCATCACCTTTAATCACGAGATGATAGTTAAGCAGATTGTCCCCTAAGTCTTGGTAGTTAGATACGATCTTTCCATTGTAATTTGTCGAACTGTCATCGTCGCCAACTTCATGCCAAGAACCGTCCAACCATAACCGGCTACCATCACTACCCGAGTAGCCTCCTGGTTGACCATTATTGTTGTCAGGACCTTTGAAATCATCTGCAACTGAGAAGGCAACATTCTTACTAGAAAGAGAAAGTGAAAGCTCAGCAGCCTGATCAGTCACTGACACAGAGATATCTTCACTGACTTCTTCGTGGCCGTCACTTACGACAATGTTGAAGTCATACTCTTGGTCTGTCCCCACATCTAGCGGGTTCTCAAAATCAGGTGCGGCTTTGAAGTAAACTTCATTACCTCTGATTTCGAAGAGATGAGCATCATCTCCACTCAGTGAGTATGTGAGCGCATCACCGTCAACATCAGCTGCGCTGAATTTTGCAACCGGACCTGTTCCGTTTTCGTCAAACTTGGACTGCACATCTGTAACAGTTAGTTCAGGATGATCATTCACCGGTGTAACTTCAACAGTCACCGTAATCACTTCTGAACGATCGCCATCAGCATCCTCAATGACGTAGCTGAAGCTATCAGAACCATTAAAGTTTTCGTGTGGTGAAGTGTACTGCACCGTTCCATCTGGATTGACAGTTACAGTACCTTTTTGAGCAGTCTCCCCATCGTTCTCAAGGAGGATCGTTGCTGCCTTATCAGCACCAACTTCGTCATTTGCCAGTACGTCAATCTTGAAGGACACGTCCTCCTCACCGCTGGCATTATCTGCAGCACCGGTCGGAACATCATCAACGATGTTGACGGTGAAATCACCAGAAACACCATCACCATCGCTATCCGTAGCAACAAAATCAAAGGTAAGCGAGAGGTCTTCGGCTTCTGAGCCTTCGTGATCTAACTGTCCGAGCAACTCAAATGTGTAAGCACCGGAACCATCACTAGACAACGTGACCGTGAAGACCGCATCATCAGTATCTGTAGCATTCTGAGGCACCACATCGGTGTATCCAATCAGAACAGCGCCGAATGACTTAAGGAAGACAGGTGAACCAGCGGACTTCAGATCAGTGTTTTCATCAGTTTTGGCTACTGTCCCATCAAGACTATCCGCAAAAGTTACAGCTCTGGCATTTGTGCCACTGGTTGCATCATCAGCACCCCACTTAATGTGAAGTTCATCGCTCGCAACAGCAGAGCCGCCTGCAATGTCAGCTTCATCAACAATAGGCCCGACTTTATGGAGCTGGATGTTATCCAGATATGTGCCAAGGCCGTTGTTCTGGCCAGGAGTAGTCAGCTCGATAAACTCGAGGCGATCTCCACCTGCCTGACCTGTGCCGACAACAGTAATTGTGAAGTTTGACCAGTCAGTGCTGTCTGTCGAATAGACACCATCGCCAACTTCAACACCGTTCCACAGCACTCTCACATCACTGCCCGGATCATTGTTAATGCGGTCAGCAAGGTCAAACGACAACTCATACTGCGTGTTCGCCTCTGTGCTGATGTTCTGATAGATGCCGTCTACTTTATTCGAGTTAGCTCCATCCTTGTCCAGCTCTAGATACTGGCCTCCGTCAGAAGATGGACTGAAGCTGTTGGAATGGATCTCAAACTTAGTGCCGTTGGTAGACATCCAGCCAGACATTGTGTCGACAGCTTTATGCCCTTTAGAACCGATATCAGGATCCTCAAAGGAGCCATTTATTACAAGGTTCTGGCCATAGACGCCGTCGTCAAGCACTGGGCTGTCATCGTCAACCGTCACAGTGAAGTTTGAAGACGCTGTGTCTCCATCACTGTCTTTCGCGACAAAGTTGAAAGTCAGATCAATATCATTCTCATCATCACCCGCTGGATGATCAAGGTTGCCCTTCAAATCAAAGCTGTAAGAGCCTGTGCCCTCATCTGAAAGAGTAACAACGAAAACAACTTCGCTAGAACCAGCCTTCGTCGCTGTAAGAACAGTATCACCCTGGCTAAGGGTATAGACGAGAGATACACCATCAGAGCTCAGCCCTGCTGGCAACACCGAGTTGGATGCAAATGTGACAGAGCGATCACCGGCGCCACCAGCATCACTGTTGGCATTGTCAGCACCCCAGCTGATGTCGAGCGCAACATCGTCAACCATTGTCTCAGTCGCAGCTGCATCACCAGGAGCGTCGTCCTTATTACCAGCTGCCAGACCATCTTCATCAACAACACTATCAGCAGGTGCACCAATCACCGGCATGTCATCATCGACAGTGACAATGAAACTGGAAGAAGCGGTATCCCCATCACCATCAGTCGCAACAAACTCAAATGACAGATTGATATCATTCTCATCAGCACCGGCTGAATGATCAAGGTTGCCCTTCAAGTCAAAGCTGTAAGAGCCAGTACCCTCATCTGAAAGAGTAACTACGAAAACAACTTCGCTAGAACCAGCCTTCGTCGCTGTTAGGACAGTGTCACCCTGACTAAGAGTATAGACGAGAGGCACACCATCAGAAGCCAACCCTGCTGGCAGAACTGAGTTAGAAGCAAATGTGATAGTGCGGACACCATCATCTGCACCCCAGTTGATATCAAGAGAGACATCACTTACTGAAGCTGAAGTTGCTGCTGCATCTCCGCTGGCGCTGTCTTTGTTACCGTCGAGCAGTCCATCCTCATCAACGGTGCTGGCCAATGGCGATCCGATCTCAAGCAGATCATCATTTACAACAACCCTGAAGCTGCCAGATGCAGTATCACCATCACTGTCTTTCGCGGTAAAGCTGAAGTCCAGCAGTAGGTCTTCTTCAGACCCAGCAACATCGTGATCAAGATTACCAATAAGCGTGAAGGTGTAAGAGCCTGCATCTGCATCAGACAAAGTCACTGTAAAGACTTCGTCTCCACCAGGGCCTTTCAATGCCTTAAGCGTGGTTCCATCCGCACTGAACTCATAGACCAGTTGAACGCCGTCAGAACTCAAGCCACTTGGAGGATTGGTGCTCGATGTATCGAAGACAACGGACCTGTCACCAACACCACCAGTGTTGGTGTTCGCATCATCAGCGCCCCACAAGATGCCAAGAGAATCCGTTGCAACAACTGGCGCAGCTCCACCAAGTTCAGCCTCATCAACATACCCTGCTGTTTTGTAAAGCTGGATGTTATCAAGGTACGTCCCAAGTCCATTGTTTTGGCTTGAACCTGAAACCTCAACAAACTCAAGGCGATCACCGCCATCCTGACCAGTACCAACAACGTTAACTGAGATGTTTGTCCAGTCGGTACTATCAGTCGAGTAAACACCAACTTCTACACCATTCCAAAGGACACGCACTTCACTGCTTGGACCATTGTCAGAACGATCCGCCAGACTGAACAGCAGCTCATACTGAGCATCTGCTTCTGTTACGATGTTCTGATAGATGCCATCAACAGCACCACCTGCATCCATATCCAGCTCTAGATACTGCTCACCATCTCTTGGTTGGCTAAAGCTATCAGAATGGATCTCGAATCCAGTCCCATTGGTAGACTGCCATCCATCTATAGAGCTGAAGAAGCTATATGAGGAACCAATATCAGGCTGCTCAAAAGAACCATTTACAACGAGGTTCTTTTCATAAGCGTTGTAATCGACGTAAGGAACATCATCGATGATCTGGATTGTGAACTTACCATTCAGATTGACGCGATCGCCATCACCATCAACAGCGTCGATGACACTTCCAAAATCAATCAGCAGCTCTCCGCTGTGTTCGTTCTCCAGATGGCCAGCAACATGATCAAGCTGATCAAACAGTTTGAAGACCACATCACCATTGTCAGACGTCAACTCAAGTGAGAACACCGGATGATCATTAGCAAAACTGTACTCTGTGTCTCCCGTAGTTTCGAGATATCCAACCAGCTTACTGCCAATCACCACATAAGACAGTTTTCCACCACCTGATTTCAGGTCCATGCCCTCAAGTGTAGAAACAGCGTCATCAGCAATAACAAACGTGCCCCCGTCATTACCAAAATCAACGAGATTGCTAATGTTTTCGGTCACATAAGCAGGGCCTTTGACGTCATTGGCACCCGTAGTCGAACCATCGCCATTGCCATCATTTGGTTGGTTACCCGGCACACCAGATCTGTCACCGACAATATCGTCTTCATCTGCTTTCGCAGAGACTGTATCACCCGTGAGAACAACTTCATCATCCTGAACCGAGATTACAGCTGTTGCTGTCGACGTATCTCCATCACCATCAGTGACAGTAAAGCGCAGACGCAGGTCGATGCTATCGTCGCTACCAGCTTCACCTGTATCTGGATGGTCAAAGCCGAGTATCTGAGTAAACTCATAGGATCCATCAGGCTGAACAACCACCGTAAAGGCAGAGCTACCACTCGTTTCGGTCGTACCTTCAAGTGTGATGATGCCACTCGCATCCGTAGTGCTGGAAAGAACAATCTTCTCACCACCCACAGTCAGGAAATCGCCACGCTGCCCTTGAGGCTCTTCCATGTCATAGCGGCGGACATAGCCCTGAGAATTGCGGAAGTGAGCGCCAGTAACCGTCGCACCATCAGCACCTTCTTCAAACTGCAATTGGCCAGAGACGACAGTTCCAAGATCAGTGGCCTCATCCACCACAATCTGAGAGCCAGAGCGAATGGCATCGGGCTCATCATCATGGAAAATGATCTTGTCGCCAATCACAGTAGTTGCTGTGTCTGTATCACCATCACCATCTGTGATGGTCAGACGAGCAACGATCAGATCACCAAGATCAAGACTGTCGTCATGCCCCGGCTGAGTATGCTCAAGTGAAGCATATTGAACCACACTGACCGTTCCATTGTCATCGATGGAAACAGCAAAGATTACAGCCGCATCACCGTCACCCGCACGACCAACAATCAGATCACCCTCTGTGTAAAGGTTGATCTGAACACCTTCAGTCGTCTGCAATCCGGAGTTCAGACCTTCAGCAGAAATTTCCAGAGAAACGGCAACATCACTAACACCGTCAGCCCCTCCAAAGATCTCAGCATCCAGAACACCCTGCTGCTGGCCAAAGATCGTCTCCATATCCGGATCAACAGCAGCGTCAACCTCAACTGCAGCAAACAATGCACGAATATCAGAATCCGGAGCCGCAGCAACTTCATCATACTGCTCACCGCTTGTCTCATCCAGCTCAACAGTTTCACCGGTGGTGAAAAACTCCTCAATATGTGGTCCGTCATCGTCGAAGGTCAGCAAATGCCCGACAGAAATCTCCGTTGAAACTTCATCACCATCTTCATCAGTAACCGTCAGGATTGCAGTGACTTTTCCATCAAGAGACACATGTTCATCGGAAGAGTCGGTATCCGGATGTTTAATGGACATGTATTGAACCATTGAAACATTGCCGTTCTGATGCAGGTGGATCGCAAACGCTGCCTCTCCACTTGGAACACGGCCAACAATCTGGCCGTCTTCCAGAGTAAGCGTAATCTTTTCACCTTCTGTCGTGGTCAAACCAGACGTAGCATCATCAATGCGGAACACGAGTTCATGGCTGCCACGCTCATCAGCACCAACATGTCTATGGAAGTCCAGAACATCATTGCGCGCGTAGATCGGGCCACTCAGGTCTGGGTCACTGCCTATGCTATCAACGTCTTTGAATGTGTTAAAGCCGAACCAAGGCGGAATATTATCGCTATGAGGCCCTTCAGTCTCATCGATGCGAATATGATCATCCACCCAGATATGTGGTTCTGGAACATCATCAACAACGGTCACATTCAGCTTGCCGTCCAGATCAACGGTATCCCCGTCCCCGTCTGTCGCAACAATCACGGAACCGAAGTCGATGGCATCAATCGTGGAACCATCACTGAGCTGAAGCGCAGTATTCTCACCATGACCGGTAACGTGATCCAACTGGTCCGCCTGCAACACAGCAAACTCACCAGTTTCACTGTTCAGGATCAAACCAATAACCGGACGGCCATCAGCAATGCCGACCATCAGTGTAAGCTTGGCATTCAGCTGAACACTCTGGAACTCAACGGTATCTCCATCTGAGGTCAGTCCCAGATCTGTCAGCTGTTGTTCTGCATCACCTGCAAAGGTGAAGGAACCTGAACCAGCATCTCCATCAGCTCCAAAGTCGACAACACCCTGTAAACTACCAGTATTAATCGCAGAACCGGTCCAGAAGTCAGTCCAGTTGCCGTCACCCTCAATCCCCCAATAATCAGGGCTGGTGCCGGTAGACAGAGGCGTATCGATATCATCTTCATCAATGGTGACATCCCGCTGCTGATTGGTTACACGCGGACCGTCGTCATCAAATGTCAGCAAGCCACCAACAGCAATCTCAGTTGAAACAGCATCACCATCTTCATCTGTAACCGTCAGGATCGCGGTGACTTTTCCATCAAGCGATACGTGCTCATCGGAAGAGTCGGTATCCGGATGCTCAATGGACATGTACTGAACCATTGAGACCTTTCCGTTCTGATGCAGGTGGATCGCAAACGCAGCCTCTCCACTTGGAACACGGCCAACAATCTGACCATCTTCCAGAGTAAGCGTAATCGCTTCACCTTCTGTCGTGGTCAAACCAGACGCAGCATCATCAATGCGGAATACGAGCTCATGGCTGCCACGCTCATCAGCTCCAACATGTCTATGGAAGTCCAGAACATCATTGCGCGCGTAGATCGGCCCACTCAGGTCTGGGTCACTACCTTTATCATCAATGTCTTTAAACAGCTTGCGAATACGCCACTTCGCAGGAACGTTGTCGCTGTGATCACCTTCAGTCTCATCAATGCGGATATGATCATCCACCCAGATGTGAGGCTCAGGAATATCATCAACGACAGTCACATCCAGCTTGCCACCCAGTTCGACGGTATCCCCGTCTCCATCCCTGGCAACAATCACAGAACCAAAGTCAATGGCATCAATCGTGGTGCCATCACTGAGCCGCAATGCAGTGTTCTCACCATTACCTGCAACATGATCCAGCTGATCCGCCTGTAACACGGCAAACTCACTAGTTTCACTATTCAGTGCTAGACCAATAACAGGACGACCATTCGCGACACCAAGCATCAGAGTGATATTTGGTGTCAGCTGAAGACTGTCAAACTGAATGCTATCTCCGTCAGAGGTCAGACCAAGACTGGTCAGCTGCTGCGTGGCATCATTGACGAATGTGAACGAGCTAGCGCCCGCATCCCCATCTGCACCAAAATTAACAACACCTTGCAGATCGCCGAATGAGATTGCTGCACCAGTCCAGAACTCAGTCAGGCTCTCATCGCCTTCAAAGCCCCAGTAATCAGGGCTGGTACCAGTAGAGAAGATGGTATCGATATCATCTTCATCAACAGTAACGCCCTGCTCTTCACCTGTCAGGCTTGGACCATCATCATCAACAATCACAGTGAAGCTTGAGCTTGCAGTGTCGCCGTCGCTATCGGTTGCAACAAAATCGAAAGTCAGGTTGATGTCATCTTCAGTGTTGGCAATTGAGTGATCCAGAGGGCCCATGAGCTCAAAGCTGTAAGTACCTGCAGCGTCATCGGACAAAATCACTTTGAAGACGGCTTCACCACCATCACCTTTGGTCGCGGTCAACTCAGTACCGTCATCGCTGAGGGAGTAGACCAGAGCAACACCCTCGGAGGTCAGTCCTTGTGGCGCCTCAGGAGTTCCGGCAAACTTAACAGAGCGATCACCAATGCCGCCCTGCTCGCTGTCTGCATCATCAGCACCCCAATCAATATCGAGAGATGCTGTTATCGTATTGGAGGTTGCCGGCGCATCGCCATCAGCATTGTCGTTGTTGTTGCCGATATCAGGAATACCATCTTCATCAACGGTACCGGTGGTTGGCTCACCAATTTCTGGCAGGTCGTCAGCAACGTTCACGATCAGGAACGAGTCTGCTGAATCACCATCCGCATCAAAAGCCTGGAAACCAAATTCAAGTGCCAGAATGTCTTTCACATCTGCTTCCAGATGATCTAGATTACCGCGCAGCGTAAAGGTGTACGCCCCCGTCTCGGTAAACGTGTTGAGCAGAACCTCGAAAACAACTTCACCATTCGGCAGCTTAGCTGTCAGCAACTGGCTTCCATCGCCAATTTCATTGGCAGCATCCGCAGTCAAGTCCTGCACTTCATAGGAAAGAGGCTGCCCGTCAGCTGTTAGGCTCAAAGGGTTGCCTGCACGATCAACCGGTACACCATTGTCCAGCTGGAACTGCAAAGAACGCTCAGCAACACCATCAAGACCGAAATCAACGTTCAGATTACCTGTAAAGGAAAGCGGTCCTTTACCAGCATCTGCCCAGTCAGTCTCATCAAGAGCACCAACTTCTGCAATACCGGCAACAGGAACATCATCCACGTCCTGCTCAGGGTCATCATTGGCCGCAGCTGCACCTGCATTGTCTTCTGGCCTCAGCAGATCATTAACATTCAGCCCTGGCCCCAGTGGCCCACCGTCAGGGTTGTCGTCAAAGTCCTGACCGGAACTTCCTGGCTCTTCCAGCTGATCAGCAATCGGCGTGCCATCACCTGCAGCGGTCTGCAGAGTATCAACTGGCAGAATTTCAACCAGAGCCCCAAACTCTTCGATGGTCAGTGCCTGGTTTTCACTCAGGATCAGAGAAGCGTCGGTCTGGTCACCAGTAAAGAACCCTTCAACAAGCAGTGTTCCCCCACCAGAGAACAGGATCTGCAGGCTTTCGCCATATCGGAAGAGACTGACAGGCACCTCCAGCATCTGGCTGAAGTCGACCAGCTGACCTGGCTGCCGAACGAGAACCTCAGAGCTTCCTTCTGCAACAACGCCAATCTTCAGCGTTTGCGGAGGAATCGTAGCTTGGGAGGTGTTGGTGGCTGTGTTCGTGGAAGACGCTTGACGCTCTGACATAGTAGCAAACCCGACGCATAAACAGTTTTAATAAAATTTTAGCAATTGCGCCGATAATTTTGCCAATCCTGATAAAAGTCAAATCATTTCCTTAAGGAAATTTTAACATCGTTAATTCCGTCACAGTACGGCAACACCCTGAAATCGCGCGTTTCTGCGACCAAGGTTTTAATTTGATTAAATTTTATTGAGTATTTTACTTTTTGTTAAACACCGCTCCCTATACAGGGTGGCGAAGTTATTAACGGGATATGGTGCTTTTTGAGAGCTGATTGGCAGGAGAAAGGGCTTCCCGAACAAAAAAAGAGCGCGTTCTTTGCCCCTTGTAACGCGCTCAAAAAATAGGTTTTGTAAACTGGATTCGCGGTTCTAGTTAAACGCGCGGGTCATTGCAGCAAGAGATGTATACTTGGTCTTTTGCGGGAGCTGCTTGCCACTACCGGCAACATGCACCCATTTATAGTTTTTAGTGTCTTGCTTAAGTGCGACACGACCAAAGCGATTATCCAGCACGTACTCCCCTCCTTTATAGGAGAGATTGAGGATCGCGTGGTACTGGCCAATTTTGGTATCATATACCGCAACCACTTTCATATCTTCCGCCGGAATACCAAGCTCTCTCAAGGTCCAGTACTTCAGGACAGCATAATCCTCGCAATCCCCCCGGCGCTGGCTCAGCGTTTCTATCGGAGAAGCCCAGTAGTCGCTTTGCCCCCACACTTGCTGATCACTCTTGTAACTGATCAGCGCGTTAATTCCGCGATTAACGTAGGAAAGCTGCTTGTGACGAGGAAGCTTGCGAGCTGACTTAATAAGATTGCCCCAGGTGTTCAGCACGCTGACTTCACATTTCTCGCTGCTTTTCAAACACTTGGAAGAGCTCGTGATACTATCCATCTGACTGGTAATAATACTCCAGCGCATATCGATAGTAGTTCCTGCAGCAGAGCGAACTACACTTTGAAGCTTGCTGGCAGGCTTATCAAGAACAGCATCAGCCCCATGAGCAGAAGCCGTTTCGATAGCAGGAAGCTCAGGCTTAGCCATTGGCACAGGCATGCGAGCTTTGGCCAGAACCACCGGTTGAGGGGTAGAAACAGAAGCGAGATCCGTTGGAAAATAAGGGGTTTGCGGCTCCAGTGCAGCAGCCGCAGTAACAAACTGAGAAAGTCCAAGCGCAACACCGGCAAATCCGAGAACTGCAGCTTTGTAGACACAATAATCCTTCGTTGCCGCACGGTGTCTGCCGGCGGCCCAAAACCTATTACAAAACATCCTGACGCCCCTTGTCAGGCGCTCGAAATTACCTTTCGCGGAGTGCTTCCGAACGCACTTTGTTTATAGGTTTAAGGATGTAATCCAACACCGTTTTAAAACCGGTTAAAACGTCTACTGAGGCCACCATTCCTGGAATTATTGGTAAAGGATCCGTTTCCGTCCCAAGATAGTTTTTATCTGTTCTGACGTTCACTTTAAAAAATCGATTTCCCTGCTCGTCCTTGGTGGAGTCCGCAGCGATCCTTTCCAGCTTGCCTTTCAGACCACCATAAATGGAATAGTCATAGGCAGTGATTTTGACCGTAACCTCTTGACCTGGCCTAAGAAATGCCACGTCTTGAGGACTGATCTGCGCTTCAATCAGAAGCGTATCTTCCAGCGGAACAATCTCAACCAGAGGCTCTCCAGGCTGCACGACAGCCCCGATTGTGGATATATTCAATTGATTAACCACACCGTAGACAGGCGCCTCAAGATCGGTCCGCTGAACCTTATCGCGAGCAGCTTTAATGCTCTCATTTATTACCGCCAGCTCAGCACGTGCTGCAGCTAGTTCCTGACGGGCCTTGGCATGAAACACAGTCTGCGCATTGGCAATACGTTCTTCCGCCTCCTGCCCCGCTGAAGTCACACGCCGGATAGAAGCATTCAGCACTTCCAAACTGCCCTGAGCCTCGTCCAGCTGGCGCTTAAGACGCAGGAACTCAATCTCTGGAAGCACCTTGCGCTTAAAGAGCCGCTCGTTAATTTCAACTTCACGCGCCAGCGTTTCGGTCGTCACAGTCGTTTTGCGCTGTTCCGCCAGAAGCTCTTCCAGCTCCTGCTCCCGCTGCAAACGCTGATTTTTGAGCAAAGAAATCTCACTCGCCAACTGTTGTTTGCGGGCTAGATAAACCTGCTCTTCTTCAAAGCTATGGCCCGGCGCATTGTTTCTAAGCTCCTCAGAAAGCTCCAGAGGTGCATTGTTGGCCTCCGCCATCAACCTTTCTGCACGCGCCAAAAGGCTCCACTGACGCTGCTGAAGCTCACCAAGCTGCGAGGAAAAGCCTGTATCATCCACGCGCACCACGATATCGCCCTTCTGGACGATCTGCCCTTCTTCCACGAGTAGAGATTTCACGATCCCTTTCTCCGGCGCTTGAACGATTTGGATCTGGCTGGATGGCACAACACGCCCTTCACCACGTGTTACTTCTTCAAGCTCAGCTTGAGATGCCCAGACGATACCGGCAATCAGCGCAACAAAAACAATCAGAATAACGCGTGTTGCTGCCCGTGGTGGGCGCGTCTGCAGGCTGGCGCGGATATCGGTCGCATAATCCCAGTTTTTCATCTTACACGCCCTCTGCACTGCGCTGACGTTGCTCTTGTCGCGTCGTCCCAAGTGTACGTAGCTTTTCAATCACAAGATCCCGTGGACCATCCGCCACCAACTGGCCCTTATCCAGCGCAATCAAACGGTCTGTCAGCTGCAGCAAGGACGTCCGGTGCGTGCTGATAATCATGGTCGTGTCTGGTGAGTTGTATTCTCTCAAGCGTTCCAGAAGACGGCGCTCAGAGGCCGTATCCAGATGGCTGGACGGCTCATCGAGGAACAAAAGACGTGGTTGACGCAGCAACATTCTGGCCAGCGCAACACTTTGCTTCTGTCCACCAGAAAGCAGCCGACCACCCTCACCCACTTGCATATCAAAGCCATGCGGATGGGTCGCAACAAAATCCTCAACACCGGCAATGTGAGCTGCACGATAGATATCTTCATTAGACGCCTGAGGACGCCCGACAACAATGTTCTCCCTCAGACTGCCGCTGAACAGCACGTTATCCTGAGACAGGAACCCGACTCCGTCACGAAGATCAGCCGGATCGTACTGGCGGGTATCAATCTGATCGACGAGGATTGCCCCGTCGGATGGCGTATAGAGCCCTGCCAGCAAGCGACCAACAGTCGATTTACCAGCACCAACACGGCCAATCAGTCCAATCGTCTCACCTGGCCTGATCTCAAAGCTCACATCACGCAGTGAGTCTTCAGCCGCTTCCGGATAACGGAAGGAAACGTTCTGGAAGGAAACTGCACCGGAAGTGATCCGGCTGTTTACATACGTCCGGTTAGGCCTGCGTTCAGCTGGCAGATCCATCAACCCAGACAACATCTTGTAGGAATGCATGGTCTGGCGCAGGCGCGTCAACGTACCCGCAATGGAGGACAGCGGCGCAAGCACACGACCAGAAAGCATCATCGCTGCGATCAGGCCACCCATATTTACAGTGCCCTCATTAACCAGATAAACGCCCCAGACAACGATACAGATAGAAACCAACGCCTGCGCAAAGCCAGTAAGCGACTGCGCCAATGTGGACCAGTAGCGCCCTTTAAGAATGGCAGCAGCACTGGAGGCAACGGAGCGCTCCCACTTGATTTGCATGGAGCTTTCAGCATTGAGCGCACGAATGGTATCGATATTCGCGATACTCTCCACCAGCACCGAATGGCGCATAGCGCTTTCCTTGGTCGCTTGATCAACGGATCCGGCAAGCGCAGGCTGCACCAGCAGATTAATCAGAACAACAACCGGAACCGCAGCAAGCGGCACATAAGCAATCGGCCCAACAATGATGAACAGCACCATCACAAACAAACCGATGAAACACATGTCAATCAGAGCAACCAATGAGGAGGACGTGAAGAACTCACGAACAGTCTCAAACTCTTTGATATGGTTGGCAAACTGACCGGTTGATCCTGGACGGTTCTCCAGATCCAATCCAAGAGCATGGGAGAAAATCCGAGAGGCAATAGCAAGGTCTGCCTGCTTACCCGTCATGTTAATGATTGAGCTGCGCGCAGTCTTTAAAACTCCATCAAACACCAGTGCCAGCACAACCCCAGCAGCAAGCGCCCACAGTGTTGGAACAGCAAAGTTTGGCAAAACCCGATCATACACGTTCATGATAAAGAGCGGAGACGCCAGTGCCAGACTGTTGATCACCAGCGCCGCAATCGCAACGTGAATGTAATCCTTCCAAAAACCCGCGATAACACCCCAGAACCAATGCCCGTCTCGCCCGGAGCCCATACCACTGTTCTCAGAGGTCATGTTCACCGGTTTGAAGAAGATCGCGTGGCCGCTGTAGAGCTTCTCCAGGGCCGCAATAGAAAGGATCTGCTGTTCCTCAGGCTTCTCGGCATCCACGATGGACGCATGCCCGGTACTTTCATTCAGCTCTTTCAAAATACGAAGACTGCCGTCCTCAAACACAAGGATCGCAGGAAGCGAGACTGCCGGAATGGTGGCTGTTTTCTTATTGACGACCAACGCCCGCATCCCGCAGTTGGATGCTGCACGCTCAACCAGCTTGATAGAAAGCCGCTGACCATCGTATGGCAACCCTGCAAGGATGACCGAAGCCGTTGCATAGTTGCCGTAACTTCTGGCGATGTACTTGATCGCTTCAATCAGCGGATCTTTGACGCTCACTTCAGCTGAGTTTTCAGTCTCGACAGTCATTACAATCTCATCATTCCTAACGACAAAAGGGAGCCGCAAAGGCTCCCTTCCTGAAGAAAATTTCGGCTATGCGTGCAGGTTACACCATTAACGAAGTGGTTCAATCTGGAAACCTGCTGCCTGAGGGAAGACTGAAGTATTCCCGCGGCGATCAGCTCTTGCCTCAGCTGGTGGCGTGATGTCGAACATCGCCAGCAGATTACCAGTGGTACCCTGTAGCTGGTAGGTAGAGAACTTGAGGATGTACTCAGCTGAAATCAGATCGATACGGCTGTTAAACAACGCATTTTCTGCGTTCAGCACGTCCAGCAAAGAACGCTGTCCGATGTTGTATTCCTGACGGTATCCGCTCACAACGCGCTGGTTTGCAGAAACAGTCTGGCGCAGTGCAGAGATACGCTCGCGGGTTGTCTGAACAGACGCCCATGCCTGCTCAACAGCCTCATCGGTTTCACGGCGCATACGGTCTACACGAGCCTGAGCTTCAGCAAGCTGCTCAACAGCACGACCACGCATCGCGCTGTCATAGCCACCGTTGTAAAGGTTCCACTTCAGACGCACCATGATGCGGTAGTCATCACTGCGGCCTTCATAACCATTCAGATCATCACCAAAATTAGCTGAACCGTTCAAAGTAACGCGTGGCATGAAAGAAGAGCTGCTCTGCTCAAGCGCAAAACCAGCAGCGTCTGTATCTGCCTCAGCAGAAAGGATCAGCGGGTTGCTCTGACGAGACATGGCAAGCGCAGAAGAAAGGCTCTTAGCAGCAGCAGAGTTTGCGGCAGAAACAGCCATCAGATTATTTGGAGCAACACCAACCACGCGGCGATACTTCGCCATCGCATCCAGCAAAGATTTGCGGACGCTTGCAGTGATCATACGGGTAGCAGCTACACGTTCCTGAACCTGAGCAAGGTCAGCAGCGCCGGTTTCACCGCCGTCGTAACGCTCTTTAACTTCACGTGCGAGCCGCTGGTGAAGAGCGGTGTTCTCTTTAGATCTGTTGAGGATCTTCTGGTGACGCACAACGTCGATGTAAGCTTCAACGGCATCAAGTGCGATCGCTTCAGAACGCTCCAGCACGCGCAGAGCAGCACCATCAACGCGGGCGCTTTGACGGTAGATCTCATTTACAGAGCCAAAGCCATCAAACAGCAGCTGTTCAGCTTCTATGCTAACCTGCTTGGCAGCACGCCACTGTTCCGTTGTGTTGGACTGTGCTCTGCGAAGGCGTTCAGCACCAAAGGATGCGTTCACGCTCAGCTTTGGCATGAAGGCGCTTTGCGAAGCGCGCAGTTCCTGATCACGCGCTCTTCTGTTTGCTGCAGACTCTACAATGTCCGGATTTGTGAGAACGGCGGTTTCAACGGCATCTCTTAAAGACGCGGAATGAGCAGACGTTACCCCCAACGCGCACATCAAAAGTGCAACAGAAGTACCTCGAAAAAGCATTGCCCTACACCCCAATGACTTTTCCACGAACGGCGTTTACCTCAACCAACCAAAGACAATGACATTTCATCTTCACATCGCCCCTGATTTTCCGCCCATGGGAAAAACAAAAAGAAAATCTAAGAGAGTAAAATCACGTGTTGAGATTTTTATCAATATATTTTTTCACATCACAAATGATACCCTTAAATTTAAAGAGAACCCTTGAATATATGCAACACTCAGCACAGCAAACTTATAGAAAACAGCAAGAATACTTAAATAGAGACCCAACACACCCAGAACGCATTACAGCGTTCCTTGAAAAACATATCTATTAGAACTCATCTAGGAAGAAATAGAGTCACCTCTACTCATCCTCGATATAGTACTGAGGAAAATTAGAAAGATAAAATTTTAGAGATATTCATTCCCAGTCGCTAAAATACCACCTGTCATTGAATTTTATTTACGCTACTGGAACCTAAGAAATCCAACAGTTCCCACAAATTAACCATAAGACAGAAAACCGAATACTGATTCTTTTAATTTCCATCGCGGTGAAGCCCTCCACCTCCCCCTTATTTCTCAAGGAACAAGCAAAGAAAAAGGCGGATGCCTGTGGCACCCGCCTTGAATTGATCAGCTCGCTAATTCCGGAACACTTAGTTCAGCAGCAGGTCTGGTACGAAGAGCGCCAACTGCGGGATGAAAGTGGTCAGGATCAGCGTTGGCAGCCACGCGAAGAAGATGAACATCAACGTCGGCTTCAGCATCTTATCGACGGAGGTGTCTGTCACCTTAGACCCCAGATACAGCAGTGGTGCGGTTGGCGGTGTAATGTTCGCCATCCCCAGGTTCACACCCAGAACAGCTGCAAAGTGGATCGGGTCCATACCTACGCCCTGCACGATTGGCAGCAGCAGAGGTGTTGAGAGCAGAATACCAGAGATGTCATCCATCAGCATACCGATGATGATCATCACCAGGTTCACCATCAGCAGGATCATGATCGGATCTTCAGAAACGGAGTAGACGAACTCCTCTGCAATTGCAGGAATGTCTTCAAAGATCAGGAAGCGGCTGACGATCAGAACCATGAAGATCATCGCCATCACCACACCAATGGTAATGCCGGAGCTCAGCACAGTCTCGCGGAAGGTCTTCCAAGTCAGGCCTCGGTAGACGTAGATCGCAACAGGGATCGCGTAGATCACAGCCACACCAGCAGCTTCTGTTGGCGTCATCACACCACCGTAGATACCACCAAGGATGATGACCGGCATCATCAGCGCAGGAAACGCTTTCAGGCCGCGTTTCTTGAACTCGAAGTTGAAGTTCTCAGGACGCTCTTCCAGCTTGATGTCTTTGTACTTGCGCAGCATGATCTGGTTCACCACGATCAGCAGAGTGATCAGGATCAGACCCGGAATAACCGTAGACAGGAACGCGCGCAGCACGGACTGCTGAGCAACCCAGGCATAAAGAATGTGAGAAGCACTCGGCGGGATCAGCAGACCCAGCGGCGCTGCACTTACGATCAGCGCAGCAGACTGGCCTTGCGGATAGTTCGCCTTGCGCAGGTGCGGCATCATGATGCCACCAATACAGGTCAGCGTCGCGTTCGCACTGCCGGAGATAGAACCAAACACGCCGGAAGCCAGAACAGTTGCCGCAGACAGGCCGCCTTTGATGTGCCCGATAAACAGCTCAGCAAGTGCCACGAGAGGCGCAGCGATACGGCCCTTCTCCATGATACCGCCAGCCATGATGAACAGCGGAATAGCCAGCAGCACCACATTGTTCATCTTCCAGTGACCAGTTGGCAGATAACCTGCCACATCGTGACCGCCCATATAGGCGAGGAAAATCAGAATTGCGCCAAACGCCAGATGCACGCTGACACCAAGCAGCAGCAGGCCGCAAAGAATGGCGATAGAACCTACAATAATCATTGCGCAGCCCCTTGTGCTTTTACTTGTTCTTCTTCAGGGTCAACACTCTCCGCGATCTCACGCGGTTCACGCTCTGGCCATTTAGGACCGTTTCTGAGCAGCAGGTAGAAGTGCAGCACAGCAAACAGGGTCATAAACAGGAAGCCGAGGAAAATGCCGAGACGCGGCACGAAGAATGGGATCTTCAGCGCAACAGTAGTCTGCCAGATTGGATAGGAAGCGACCTCTTCCTGAAGCATCAGGAAGCCCCAATACGTCACAGCGGACAGCACACCAATCTCGATGATTTCAACTGCAACCTCACGCCACCAGATGATGCGTGGGTTTTTGATAAGAAAGCCAAGCACGTCTGCGTTCACGTGCTCTTTGCGTGCCGAGGCGACAGCAGCAGCCATGAAGAACATCCAGAAACTGATGGTCATCAGCCATTCTTCATAGGCGAATAGGTTACCACCAAAGCCATAACGGACGATCACCACCATAAAGAATGTGAGCGCCATGATTACACCGCCTGCTGTAATCATGAGGTTCATCAATTTAATGACGCCGTTCAGCGGTTTAGCCACTGGTCTTGGAAGTTCGCTTGTCAGAATACTCATCTGATATGCCCTTCGTTATAAAAACAAAAAACTCATAGAAAAGGCCGACGCAGGGTATGCGTCGGCCTCGAAGAGAAGGGCTTATTTGAAGTCTTTCTTCAGACGGTCAATGGTGTCCTGACCAACAACTTCAGCCATTGCAGGCCAAACCTGCTCACGAACACGCTCAGCCAGAGCCTGTTCCTGTTCTGGGGTGAAGCTCAGGATTTCATAACCGGAGTCTACGAGTTTCTGCTTGAAGTTCGCATCGTTCTCTTTGTTGAACTGGAAGTACTGCTTGGAAGCTTTGTCAAACGCAGCTTTCACAACAGCTTTCTGCTCGTCGTTCATCTTGTTCCAGGTTTTCATGGAACCGTAGAAAGAGTTGATTTCAGAGATCGCGTTGTACTCTACGAAGTACTTACCAACGTTGGATTTTGCGAAGATGGTGTAAGCAGCCTGCTTGGTGCAGCACAGGGTACCATCAACAATACCGGACTGCATTGCTGGGAACATGTCACCCCAAGCCATGGTGGTGGTGTTGTAGCCCAGTGTTTCAGCCATGTCTTTAACAACAGCAGAAGACCAAACGCGGATGTTCATGCCTTTGTCGCCAAAGCCAGCGTAGTCTTCAGGCTTCTTGTTCGCAACAACGCCAACAAAACCTTCTGGGTTGTGGTTGAACAGCTTCAGGCCGAGTTTTTCAAGACGCTCGTTGATGATCTTGTTGTACTCGGACTCTGGGTTCAACATCACGTTTTCCAGATCATCCCAGCTGGTAAACAGGTAAGGCATGGACATGATGTCGAGCACTGGGTCTTTGTGGGAGTAGATGAACGCCATCACAAAGTCCACGTTACCGCGGATGGTATCTTCAACCAGAGACTCACCGGAACCGAGCTGGCTTGCAGGGAAGACAGAAACTTTCAGTCCAACATCTGCAGCCTCAATTTCCTTTTCGATCTGCTTCAGCATTTTAGTGCCTTCGTGATCGACAGGAACCGTACCAGCAATTTTCAAACGCAGGTCAGCTGCGTAAACTGAAGAAGCCAGTGTCAAAGCAACTGCGCTTGCTGCACCTACGCTCAGAACGCGACGGAAACCCTTTGATACAGATTTAAGGCTAGGTTTGTTCATTCTTGTCTCCCTAATAACCATCCAGATATGCATCTATTGCTTATCATTGGCTCCCGGATGGCCGATTACGCCTCTCGCGACACGACGATTTGCACCGGACCGGATCGCTTAAGATTTTTTAGATTGCTACAGCTCAGGGGCCGCGACCGAAAACATCTTTCATTGTTCTTGATGAGTGATGTCCTCGTAAGTGCTTGTCCCCTTTTGCCCGAATAGATGCGAAGAACTGGCAATAAAGCGCAGTGCGTTTCGCATGCATACTTTTACTAACTCGGGAAACATACTAGATATAATTCAAATGATCCATATTTTTTTCACTATTGACCATTTGTCACCTTATGAACTAGTCATATCTACTGAATTTGAAGAAATTTTGGGCGGAAAGCTCTTCAAATTATAGGGTTTTAGGCAAACCAAATGGCAGCAGCAATTTTCTGCATGAAAAAAAGACACTGATATATCAAATTTATATCGGTTCAAAATCGAGAGGAACATCGCAATTGCAGAAGCGCTCCACACAAAAAACGATAATTCAGAGCGACTGATACATTTGATCCATTTGGGTCGAAATTTTTGAAACAATGATTCGTTTGGGAGGGGAAACTATGACGAAAAGCTATCAGGAGACGATCGATCAACTCACGAAGGCCTATCCGAACTTAAGCAAGCAGCTCAAGAAGAGCGCGGCTTATGTGCTGGAGTATCCAAGTGACGTTGCAACACTCTCCATGCGTCAGGTCGCAGCCCGTGCGGAAGTCCCTCCCCCAACAATGAACCGGCTCGCAAAGTCATTGGAGTTCGACACCTACAACGCGATGCGCGATGTCTATCGCGGCGGGTTTGAGGATTTCTCCTCCAACTACCCGTCCCGCGCAGGTGAACTTCAGGCCACACACGGCACGTCTGACATTGAAGCCTCACTACAAAGCTTCAAAAGCGCTGCCATCGGCAACCTGAAACACCTCTTTGACACCATCGATCGCGACCACCTGCAGCAGATCATCTCGTCGCTAGCAACCGCGCGAAACGTGGTTGTCGTAGGCATGCACGCCTCTCATTCACTGGCGAACTATCTCCATTACGTCGCCTCCATGTGCTTTCGCAACTGGCGCCTTATCAATCGCAGAAACGGCGAGATCGCAGATCAGGTCGAGTACATCAATGCCGACGACGTGGTCGTTGCAATCTCCCTGAACCCGTGCGCCGCAGACACCGTGCTCGTGGCAAAGCGAGCCTATGAAGTGGGCGCAAAAGTCATCGGGATCACCGATACCCGCACCTCACCACTTGCCACCTATTCAACCGACCTCCTGCTCACACCAGTCCAGAGCCCGCATTTCTTTGAAAGCTACGTTGCAACAGCAGCCCTGCTTGAAATGATCCTCGGCTTTCTGGTGGCAGACAGCGGACAGGTCGTTATCGATAACATCACAAGGCTGGAACGTTGCCGCAATGAACTCGGCGAATACTGGCCAGACCAATAAGCCAATAAGAACTCGGAATACTATATGACAAAGCTCAGTCTCCTTGCCGGACAGATCAACATCCCTGCGATGACAACAGCAGAGGAAAGAGATGCGCATCTGCGCGTCGTGACCGCCAAGTTGCATCAGCAACTCACCGCAAAACCGCATGATCTGGTTGTTTTGCCTGAGCTTTCCACCGTCGACTACTCCAGAGCAGCCTTTGCCGAACTGAGTGTACTGGCGGAAGACCTGAATGGTCCATCCGTCAAAGCATTCGGCGCACTAGCAAAAGAACACAACACCACCATCGTCTTTGGCATGCCGCGCAAGTCACAGGATCACTTCAAGATCTCTCAGGTTGCCGTTGGACCTGATGGCTCTGTGATCGGTTACTACGACAAGCTCCACATCTGCCAGTATGGTGCCTCCATGGAGAAAGAGTATTTCGAGAAAGGTGATCACCTCTTCTCCTTCTCCGTAAAGGGTGTGAAAGTCGCACCAATCATCTGCTACGACATCCGCATTCCAGAGTTGAGCCGCACTCTGGCCCTGCAGCATGGCGTAGATCTCATCCTGCACAGCGGCGCTTATGCCCGTGATGAAAGCTTCTTCAGCTGGCACGATTTTGTGGTCACCAGAGCTCTGGAGAGCCAAATCTTCTTCCTCAGCCTCAACCGCGCTGGCGAGAACTTTGGCAACTCCACCTTCTGCCCACCATGGACAGACGAGAACACACCACGTGTCTCCTTCCCGCAGACAGACGAGCATTTTGCAAGCATCGAGCTGGACACAGCAACGCTGGATCAGGTGCGCGAAGATTACACCTTCCGCAAAGACCTGCTGAAGGACTACGCCAGGTTGCAGCATCAGGAACCTGAGCTCCTCAACCAATAGCTATCTCTGCTCCCGCAAGTTTTCCCTCTAGTATCACCCGCAAGAATGCGAAGCACAGCGATTTCCTTTGAATTTCAGTTGATTGGAAATCGCACTCAAGGGCTCGCAGCACTACATTTTTCTGGAGGGGAAACACACTATGACAGATCTGCCAAGTCTCACCGATGCAACTCTGACGCTTGAAAACCGCGTCGCGACATTGACCATGAACCGTCACGACCTGCGCAACGCTCTGACGGGATCAGCCCTCATTGACGACATAGTTGCAACTGCGGAGTGGGTGAACACCTGCCCCGATGTCTCTGTCCTCCTCCTCACCGGAGCAGGATCTGCTTTCTCCTCCGGTGGCAACATCAAGGACATGGCCGAGCGCGGCGGCGACTTTGCTGGCAATGTTGCTGAGGTTGAAAATCACTACCGCCGTGGCATCCAGCGCATCCCGCTCGCTCTGCAAAACGTGGAAGTGCCCATCATCGCCGCCATCAATGGCCCAGCCATCGGTGCTGGCTTTGATCTTGCCAACATGTGCGACATTCGTCTGGCCTCCACCAAAGCCAAGTTCGGCGAAACCTTCCTCAATCTCGGCATCATTCCAGGCGACGGCGGCGCATGGTTCATGCAGCGTCTGATCGGCTACCAGCGCGCAGCTGAACTCACACTGTCAGGCCGTGTTATCAATGCCGAGCAAGCCAAAGAATATGGCCTCGTACTGGATGTCTATGAGCCAGAAGAACTGATGAATGAGGCCAACAAAATGGCCATGCAGTTCGCCTCTCAGCCACCAAAGGCCACCCGTCTTACCAAGCGCCTCCTGAAGATGGCCCAGCGTACCGAGCTCAAAGACTTCCTCGATCTCTCCGCCTGTTTCCAGGGCATGAGCCACAATGAGCCTGAGCATCTGGAAGCCGTGCATGCCTTCATGGCAAAGATGAAGTAAGCAAACAAAAAACGCTGCACGCGCTCGGAAGTATCCGGCAGCGTGCAGCGCTTAATTCTAAAAAACCCAATAGCTTACTGCGCAGGCCTGCGAATGGAAGGTTCGGCTTCAACCACCAGCGGATTGAGCCCCTCTCCGCCATCCTTCACAATATCAAACAGCTGCAACCGCATCCGCGGCTCCCAGAAATCATTGATGTGATTGGCAATGCCTTCAACGGCTTCATCATGCGGTTTATGCTTGAAGAAGCTTGCGATCTGGTTTGCCATGTAGGTGAGCTTTTCTGGCGCCATGCTCCAGCTCTCCTCCCTTTTAAATCTTTGTTCCTATGAGCATGGACTGCATAAGCGCCAGATAAATCACCAGCACCCATACAGCCCAGCGTCGGCCCGTTTATTCAGCAGCCTCAATCCGCCGTGAACGCGCGGCATGCTCCTGATACTCTTCCTGCCAGTCTGTCTGACCGTTAGAAAGAGAAACCTGAACCGCTGTCACCTTGTACTCTGGACAGTTGGTAGCCCAGTCAGAATAATCGGTGGTCACCACGTTGGCCTGTGTCGTTGGATGGTGGAACGTGGTGTACACAACACCCGTCGACACACGGTCCGTCACATTCGCCCGCAAGCTGGTTTCACCGGAACGGCTCATAAGCTTGATCCAGTCTCCATCCTTGATACCGCGCAGTTCAGCATCATGCGGATGGATCTCAAGCAGATCCTCTTCATGCCAAACCACGTTGTCCGTACGCCGTGTCTGTGCACCCACATTGTACTGGCTCAGGATACGGCCAGTGGTCAGCAGAAGCGGGAAACGAGGTCCGGTTCGCTCATCTGTCGCCACATAGTCGGTACGAATGAAACGGCCCTTACCACGAACAAACCCATCAAGGTGCATCGTTGGCGTGCCTTCCGGCTTCGCTTCGTTACACGGCCATTGAACAGATCCCTTCTCTTCAAGAAGGTCATAAGTCACATTGGCAAAGCTTGGAGTGGTCGCCGCAATCTCTTCCATAATTTGTGAAGGATGAGTGTAGGTCCAGTTCGCACCCATGGCATTGGCCAGCAGCTGCGTAACTTCCCAGTCAGCATAGCCATTGCGCGGTGCCATCACCTTACGCACCCGGTTGATCCGGCGCTCAGCGTTTGTGAACGTGCCATCTTTCTCAAGGAAAGTGGAACCCGGCAGGAACACATGCGCATAGTTCGCGGTCTCATTCAAAAACAGGTCATGAACAATCACGCATTCCATGGCCGCAAGACCAGCCGCAACATGCTTGGTGTCCGGATCCGACTGCAGGATATCTTCCCCCTGCACGTAAAGGCCCTTGAACGTGCCCTCAACAGCCGCATCCAGCATATTCGGAATACGCAGACCCGGCTCGTCGGAGATGGTCACGCCCCACTGCTTTTCATAGATATCGCGAACATCAGCGTTCTTCACATGGCGATAGCCTGGCAGCTCGTGCGGGAAAGATCCCATATCACAGGAACCCTGCACGTTGTTCTGACCGCGCAGCGGGTTAACCCCAACGCCCTTCTTACCAATGTTACCAGTCAGCATCGCAAGGTTGGCAATACCGATCACAGTGGTGGAACCCTGACTGTGCTCTGTCACACCAAGGCCGTAATAGATCGCTCCATTACCACCACGCGCATAAAGCCGTGCCGCGCCGCGCACTTCCTCAGCAGGAACGCCGGTCAGCAGCTCAACCGCTTCTGGACTGTTGGCAGGGTCAGAAACGAACTCAACGTAGTCCTGAAACTCATCCCACTCACAACGCTCTTGAATGAAGGATTCATCAAACAGGCCCTCAGTCACAATCACATGCGCCAATGCTGTCACAATGGCAACGTTTGTGCCCGGACGCAGTGCCAGATGATGCGAGGCTTTGATATGCGGAGACTTCACCAGATCAGTCCGGCGAGGATCAATCACGATCAGCTTGGCGCCCTGACGCAAACGCTTCTTCAGGCGAGAGCCAAACACCGGGTGTCCGTCAGTCGGATTCGCCCCGATCACCATCACCACGTCGGAGTGCTCAACACTGTCAAAGTCCTGCGTTCCCGCAGATGTGCCAAAGGTCTGCCCCAAACCATAACCGGTTGGAGAGTGACAAACGCGTGCACAGGTGTCTGTGTTGTTGTTCTCAAACACCGCACGGGTCAGCTTCTGAACCAGGTACGTCTCTTCATTGGTACAGCGAGAAGACGTGATCACCCCAACAGCCTCTTTGCCGTACTGCTTCTGAATGCCCTTCATCTTGGTCGCTGCAAAGCTCAGCGCCTCATCCCAGGAAACTTCCCGCCAAGGCTGATCAATGCTGTCACGAACCATCGGGTTCAAAATACGGTCCTGGTGGGCGGCATACCCGTAAGCAAAGCGACCCTTCACACAGGAATGACCCCGGTTCGCTTTACCGTCTTTGTACGGCACCATACGCACCAGCTCATCACCACGCATCTCCGCTTTGAACGAGCAGCCAACACCACAATAAGCACAGGTCGTTACAACGGAGCGTTCCGGCTGACCGATATCGATCACGGATTTCTCCTGAAGCGTCCCTGTCGGACAGGCCTGCACACAGGCACCGCAAGACACACATTCAGAATCCAGGAAGCTCTCAGACATGCCCGCGGTCACACGAGAGTCAAAACCGCGCCCGGTAATGGTCAACGCAAACGTGCCTTGTACTTCCTCACAGGCACGTACACAGCGTGAGCAAACAATGCATTTGGCTGGATCATAGGTGAAGTATGGATTGCTCTCATCCTTCGGCTTCCAGCAGGCATTCACCTCACCGCCACCATCACGCATCTTGAAGTGGTTCTGCCCATCCGCTTCATAGCGCACGTCACGCAGACCAACAGCGCCAGCCATATCCTGCAGTTCACAGTCACCATTGGCGGCACAGGTCAGGCAGTCCAGCGGGTGGTCAGAGATGTAAAGCTCCATCACACCGCGGCGCAGGCCTTTCAGACGATCTGTCTGCGTACGAACCTGCATCCCCTCTTCCACCAGCGTGGTACAGGAGGCAGGTGTTCCACGGCGGCCTTCAATCTCCACCAAACACAGACGGCAGGAACCGAATGCATCAACCATATCTGTTGCACAAAGCTTTGGAACCTGAATGCCAGCTTCCATGGAAGCCCGCATCACCGAGGTTCCCTCAGGCACAGTGACATCAAAGCCGTCAACGTTGATGGTGACGTTCTTTTCAGAGGTCGATTGAGGAGTGCCGTAATCTGTTTCTTTAATCAGGGTCATGGGTTCACTCCGCGGCGTCTGTTAATGGCTTTACATGAAAATCCTGCGGAAAATGCGTCAAAGAGCTCATCACAGGATAAGGAGCGAACCCGCCAAGAGCACACAGCGAGCCCATCTTCATCGTATCGCAAAGGTCGGTCAGCAGCTCAATCTGCTGCTCCGGCTGATCACCTTTGGCAATCCGGTCCAGCACCTCCACACCGCGCACAGAACCGATACGGCATGGCGTACACTTGCCGCAGCTTTCAATGGCGCAGAACTCCATGGCAAACCGAGCCTGCTTGAGCATGTCGACTGTGTCATCAAACACCACAATCCCCGCATGACCAATCATGCCGTTGCGCTCAACAAACGCCTCATAATCAAAGATCGTGTCAAACAGGGACGGCGGGAAGTAAGCACCCAGCGGACCACCAACCTGAACCGCTTTCACTGGACGGCCACTCAAAGTACCTCCGCCAATGTCATAGATCAGCTCGTTCAGCGTCAGGCCAAAAGCCGTCTCAAACAGGCCGCTGTTCTTGATGTTACCGGTCAGCTGAATTGGAATAGTGCCGTGAGAATACCCAACACCATAGTCCCGATAGAACCGCGCGCCCCGATCCATGATGATCGGCACGGACGCCAGAGACATCACGTTGTTGACCACAGTCGGCTTGCCAAACAGGCCTTCAATCGCCGGAAGCGGAGGCTTGGCACGCACGATTCCGCGTTTGCCTTCAAGGCTGTTCAGCAGTGACGTTTCCTCACCACACACATAAGCACCAGCCCCTTCACGCACTTCCATATCAAAAGCGTGTTCTGAGCCCATGACGGAAGGCCCAAGAATACCGGCCTTGCGCGCAATCTGGATGGCATCATGCAAAATGGCGATAGCATGCGGATACTCAGAGCGGGTGTAGATATACCCCTTCGTCGCCCCGACAGCGATCCCGGCAATCGCCATCCCTTCGATCAGGACGAAAGGATCACCCTCCATGATCATCCGGTCTGAGAACGTGCCACTGTCACCTTCATCAGCATTACAGACAATGTACTTCTGATCGCCTTGCACCTTCAGAACGGTGTTCCACTTGATACCAGTCGGGAAACCCGCACCACCACGACCACGCAGTCCACTATCGGTCACCTCCTGCACGATCTCAGCAGGCGTCATCGCAAGAGCCCGCTTCAAGCCGAGGAAGCCGTGATGCGCCTCGTAATGCTCAAGAGAAAGCGGATCGGTGATACCACAGCGGGAGAAGGTCAGACGCGTCTGCCGCTTCAAAAACGGCATCTCTTCAGTCAGGCCATGGCACAAAGCATGGTCAGCGCCTTCCAAAAGCCCCGCATCCAGCAGGCCAGCAACATCAGCCGGGGTCACCGGACCGTAAGCAATGCGGCCGCGCTCAGTCTCAACTTCAACCAGCGGCTCCAGCCAATGCATACCGCGTGAGCCATTGCGGACAATCTGCGCATCAACACCACGCGCGCTCAGCTCTTCCGCAAGCGTATCGGCAACCCGGTCGGCACCAACAGCGAGTGCCGCAGCATCGCAAGGAACATAAAGGACAGCACCCATCACTTCACCTCCTCAACCAGCTTCAGCACAGCAGCTTCATCAAGGCGCCCGTGCAGATTGCCATCCATCATTGCAGCCGGCGCACAGGAGCATAGGCCAAGGCAATAAACGGGCTCCAGCGTCACCTTGCCGTCAGGCGTGGTCTCATGCCATTTGATGCCAAGATCTCTTTGAATGTCTTCAGCAAGTTTCTCACCGCCAAGAGACTGGCAGGCTTCCGCACGACAAACCTTCAGCACATGGCGCCCGGCAGGCTCCGTGCGAAAGTCGTGGTAAAAACTCATTGTTCCGTGAACTTCGGCGCGGCTCAGGTTCAACCGATCAGCGATCTGCAACAGCGCATCTTCGGGAACATAACCAAATTTCGCCTGCACATCGTGCAGGATAGGCAGGAGCGGCCCTTCCTGATGTTCGTGGACATCAATAATCGCGGCCGTGTCTTTTTCTATATCCTGCGATTGCGTCTGCAAGGCCATAAGTTCCTCCCTCCTCGCACGTCAATGCTTCGTGTTGGCACAATATGTCGCAGGCAATCAATATGATATATCCGTTGGGCGATTGCACATCCCTATCGTTGAAATCACGTAGAGAGCTCTTGCCCCTGCGAAATTCTGCTTACACGCTTGAGGAAGGCATCCAGAAGTGGCGCGCGCGGCTCGCGCTGTGTCGCAATCAGGCCAACCATGATGCTGGCGTAAGGGTCTGAAATCGGGATGATCTCCAGATGATCGGAGGCAATCGTCTGCGCCACTGCCTGTGGGATAATCGTCCCCCACCGCCCGGTGCGCACATGCGCCAATAGGCACATGATGGAATCTGACTGCAAAACAGGCTTGGGCTCCACCTCCACATCATGAAGGATATTGTTGATGATACGCCGGCATTGCATATCGCTGGTTAGCAGACACAGCGGCACACCACTCACATCCTGCAAGGTGGCATGCTCGCTGCCGGAAAGAGGGCCACCCTCGGCCACAACAAAGCAGTAGCGCTCACGATAAAGCGGAATTTGCAGAACACGGCCCAAAGGCTCGTTGTCCAGATAGGTCAGCCCTACATCGATCTCCAGATTTTCCAGCTGCGCCAGAATTTCCGAGGACGGTCGCGAGAACACCTTGAAGTCAACGCCCGGGTTCTCCTCGCTAAAGCATGTGGTGATTTCAGGAACATACGTCAGAGCTGTGGGAATGGAAGCAATCCGCAAGGTGCCAGACTGGCCATCGCTGACCGCCTTCAGCTCCTGCTTCATGGTCCGCGTATCAGCCACCAGCTTGCGCGCCCACTCCAGCACGCGCTTCCCTTCAGGCGTTAGCCCCTGAAAGCGTGAGCCACGCAAAACCAGCAGAACACCCAGTTGCTCTTCAAGCTGCTTGATATTGGCAGACAGCGTTGGCTGCGTCACACCGCACTCATCTGCCGCCTTCCCAAAATGCTTCTCACGCGCCAGCGCAATAAACATCTCCAGCTTGTCGATCATGGCTCTCCCTCTCAAACACTCCGGTAACGACCAGTCAGATCATGACCAACGGGACTGCTCATAACCTCCCTATGGGCAATCCCTTAGATGTTTTCTCTTAGCTCTGAAATGAACTAGCATATTCAGAGCCAGAACCATAACGGCGAAAGTCAAGAAGACCGGTGGACTTGGATAAATCAGCGGATCAAACGTTCATGCCGATAAAGCTAACTCCGGCAACCATCAGCACGGCTGCCAGCAAGCGGCGCACCCAGTTGCCTTCACCCAGCAGCACAAAACCGATCAGAGCCGCGAAGATAACGGAGGTTTCTCGCAGTGCTGACACTGCGCCCAGCGGGGCAAAGTTTTTGGCATAAAGAACCAGGCCATACGCGATCATGGAAACCACACCACCCGTCAGCCCCAGCGCCCAGGTCTTCCTAGAAAGCGTTGGCAGCATTGACCAGCGGCGGATGCCAATGAAGGCGGCAATAAACACCTGCAAAAACGCACCCCACGCCCAATAGCTCAGCGTATTGCCAGAAAGCCGGACACCAACACCATCCACCAGCGAATAAGCTGAGATACAAACACCCGTGGCAATGGCAAAGCCAAGCGCGGCACCGCCAACCCCCTGACGCAGGGCAGACCAGCTGGAGATCTGAATACCAAACGCAATCAGGCCAATGCCAAACCACGCCCAAAACGGTAAAACTTCGCCCACGAACAGCATGGCCCAAAGAGAAACCAGCGCAGGCACAATCCCGCGGGCAATCGGGTAAACCACACTCAGATCACCATGACGATACGCCTGCCCCAACGTGTAATAGTAGGCAAAGTGAATGCAGGTGGAGAGCAACACATAGCCAAAGCTCTCAGGCTCCGGAAGCGGCAATACGGCAATCATCACCGCGGCCGGGATCACATGCCCAAAGGCCACAAGGCCCAGCGTGATTGTGCGGTCACCCGCCGTTTTTACAATCGCATTCCAGATTGCATGCAGCATGGCCGCAGCAAGGATAATCATTATGATGGAAACGCTCATCAATCAAAACCATTCGTAATCGGAAGCACCCAATGTTTCGGCTCGTTCTGAGCTCTGTCCTCCAGCCTGCAACTGACCTTGCAAGCGCTGGAACACGGGGCTTCCTATGAGTTCTTGTTTATTCTTTAAAATGCTGGAATTTCGAAGGTTTTCGATTTCTGCACTTTACTCTGGTAATCAGTTTTTTCGTGAAGCAATCAAGGTCTGGATGCCCCACTCAGCAAAGGCTGAAGCAAACGGTTCTTCAGGCGCTCTGTCCGTCACCACATAGTCCACACTGCCAGCAGCTGGCCCTACATACGGTGCTGTTTCACCCAGCTTGCCATGGTCAAAGGCAATCAACACCTGATCCGCACTTTCGGCAATCGCAGCACTCAACTGAGACTCCACGCTGCTTTGATAGAGAAAGCCCTTGCTGGCAGAGACTGCATCCAGGCTGAAAATCGCCATATCCAGCGCAAACCGCTGCACCTGGGTGTAAGTGTCGTGCCCAAAGGTGCCCCGGTCATCCTCCTGCATTTCCCCGCCAAGCAAATGCACGCGGTTGCCATTCACGCTGACCAGCGTCTGCGCAACACCGATGGAGTTGGTCACAACCGTCAGGTTCTTTCGCAGTCTCAGATCTTCCGCCACATAAGCCGTGGTTGACCCCACATCCAGATAAAGGGTCATGCCATCTTCCACCACATCACACACAACAGAAGCAACCAGACGCTTCTCATCTGTGCGCTGCGAAATCCGGCGGAAGAAGCTTGGGTCATTCTGCGTACCAGCCAGATAAGCCCCGCCCCGCACACGCTCAACATCAGAGGTCTGCGAGAGAGTTTTCACCGTACGCCGAACCGTCTCTTCAGACACATCCAGCGCCTTTGCCAGATCGGAATTGCGCGCAGATCCGCCGAGCCGTTTCAGAACATCCAGCAGTTCAAGTTCGCGATGGCTATGAGACATCTGCCCCTCGTGCTTTGCATCTTTGCTACTCTGGCACTGCCTTACTCCACAATTACAGTCAAATTCCAACACATATATCGATTTATGTTGGATTTTGTGCGTAGTTGTGGATTATTCGCTGGCAAACAACCGCAGTTACATCTCTCTTTCATATTGCGGGAGTATCGGTCTGTCGGATTGCGCCACGAACCGTGGCAGTGGGGGATCAGGACTATGCAGAACAAGCGCAACGTACTTTTCATCATCATCGACCAGCTGCGCGCAGACTGCGTCCTCGGGGATCTGGCAGATCATGTGGACCTGCCCAATCTCAGAGCATTCATGGAAGACAGCGTCACTTTCACCCGGCACTTCTCAGTCACCAACCCCTGCGGCCCATCCAGAGCATCCCTGCTCACCGGCCAGTACGCCATGAACCACCGTTCCGTACGCAATGGCACACCTCTGCGCCACGACACGCCAAACATCGCAACAGAAATGCGCAAGGCGGGCTATCTGCCAATGCTGTTTGGTTACACCGACACTTCACAGGATCCTCGGGCATTCCACCCCAATGATCCAGCGGTCAGAACCTACGAATACCCGATGAACGGCTTCCACGAGATGAAGGAGATGCGACTGGAAATGTCATTTCCATGGCAATCCCATCTCATGAACCGGGGCTACACCTTTGAAAATTACTGGGACGTCTACAAACCTGTCTCACCCAATGGCCAGCAACCGCGCCTAAACGATCCAGCGCTCTATGCCGCTGAAGACAGTGACACAGCCTTCCTCACCAACGCCTTCCTGGAGATGATGCCAGCCTACCGCCAGCAAAGCTGGTTTGCGCATCTGACCTACATCCGCCCGCATCCACCGCTTGTCGCCCCTGCTCCATACAACACCATGTATGACCAGCAGTCTCTGCCGCTGCCAACACGCCTGGAGCAACCAGAAGACGAACAGGCCCTCCACCCGTTCTTCACGCCCACCATGCAAAACAGCAGCGCCGCCAGCTTTGTTGAAGGTTTCCCAGATCTGGAACCAACCGACGAGAACATCCGCACCTTGCGTGCTATCTATCTGGGACTCGCCACAGAAGTAGACCATCACGTTGGCCGTGTAGTTCAGTTCCTCAAAGACACCGGACAATACGACAACACCATGGTGGTAATCACCGCAGACCACGGTGAGATGCTGGGTGACCGGCACAGCTGGGGGAAGATGACCGTTTATGATGCGGCCTACAACACCCCGCTCATCATCCGCATGCCAGACGGTGAACGCGGAACGCAAGTCACAAAAGTCACTGAATCCATCGATATTATGCCAACCATTCTGGACTGGGTCGGACAGGACCTGCCAAGTTCAGTGGACGGCAAATCTCTACTGCCATTTCTGGAAGGAAAAACGCCCGAAGACTGGCGCACTTTCTCCATGTCTGAGCTGGACTTCGCTGATCCTCTGGAAGCAACCCTATGGCAGCAGCAACTGGGAACCAATCTGGACAACTCCTGCCTGAGCATCCTGCGCGATGATCGCTTCACGCTGGTCGAGTTTGCAGCTGATCTACCACCCATGCTGTTCGATGCAGAAGGCAACGGAGAGATGGAAAACCTTGCCGACAAACCCGAGCATGCCCCAACACTGACCCGCATGACCCGTGAACTCCTACGTCACCGCATGAAGAACATGGACAAAACCCTGTCCAACTGGATGATCACCACAGATGGCCCAAAGCACTAACAAAAAAGCGGGGCAATCCTCATTGCTCCGCTCTCCATAATCAGCTCACAGCAAGCACTCTTAGCGCTGCTGGATCTCCTCAATGATCGCCTTCCCGATTTCAGCGATAACAGCATTGCGCTTTTTGAAGTTTGCATCACTGCCCGTCATGTAAACAGCTGCGAGATACGGTTCGCCTGTCTCAGGCCAGATTGCAGCAATGATCCCGCGAGAGCCATTGTGACCGGCGCCAGACTTATCTGCGATGCGCCAGTCAGATGGCAGGTGTTTGCGGATCAAAGCATCCGCCACTTTGTCATCCACCATCCATTGCTGCAGCTGCGCACGAGAGGACGGCTGTAACACTTCCTCAAACAACAACCGATCCAACGTCTGAACGACAGCCCTTGGCGAGGTGGTATCACGTGCATCACCGGGTTTCGCCTCGTTCATCTCTGGCTCCCGCCGATCTAGCCGTGTCACACGATCCCCAAGCCCACGCAAAAACCTCGTCAGCCCTTTGGGTCCATCAACACGCTTCAGCAGAAGATTGGCAGCCGTGTTATCGCTCATCGTGACTGTCGCTTCACAAAGCTCCCCAACACGCATTCCCTCAGCCACATGCTTCTTCGTGACAGGTGAGTAGGAAACTAGCTCCGCTTTTGAGTAGGCAACAACCTCCCCCAGCCGTTCCTCACCGCGATCCACCCGCGCCAGAACAGCACCACACAGCAAAGCCTTGAACGTGCTGGCCATGGGAAACCGCTCATCAGCTCGGCTCTCAATAGCCCAATCAGAACCGGTGTGCTGCAACACCACACCAATCCGGCCGCCAACTTCATTCTCTAATCGGTTGACCGTGTCCAGAAGCTCTCCGGCAGCTCCCACAGCAGGCACACCACAGGCAACAACCAATGCGAAAGAAACACGCTTAAAAGGCACGGCTATATGGTCAAAACAACGCCACATACTCAAACTCCTTGAATGACGAAACATGTGCCCGGCAACAAATAAATCTCATGAAACAGGTACAGCTTGTCCCCTGCCGCAAAGCATAACACTCAGCAGCACAAAATCGCCAATAACTGCGCTTAAACACGAAATATCTTGATGGTGGGCACCATCTTAATCAGATGCATCCTTAGGACTAAACACTTTAAGGTGGAGCCACAAACGACTAATTCTCGACTTGAATATTAGAAAAACTAATAGCTATGGACAGACCCAACATTCCTCTCAATGCCCTGCGCGCCTTCGAAGTCGCCGCCCGGCAAGGCAGTTTCACCCGCGCTGCTATTGAGCTGCGCGTCACTCAGGCCGCTGTCAGCCACCAGCTCATTGCTTTGGAAGAGCTGCTCGGCACAACGCTGTTCCTGCGCACCCCCAAAGGCCTTGTGCTGACAGATGAAGGCACCGCCCTGCATCCGGTCCTAACCCAAAGCTTCGACAGGATCGGCTCCGTACTCGACCGTTTCCTCGATGGTCGCTATCAGGAAACACTCAACCTCGGTGTCGTCACGACGTTTGCCACCGGTTACCTGATTGAACGCTTACCGGATTTTCAGGCAAAACACCCCGGCGTGAACCTGCGCCTCTTTACCAACAACAACCGCGTTGATATTGCCAAGGAAGGCCTCGATATCGCCATTCGGTTTGGAGAAGGCCTATGGCCGGGCCTGCACGCAGCCCCCTTGCTCACCACACCACTCACCCCGCTCTGCTCACCCGAGATCGCACAGAGCCTCAAAAACCCGCAGGATCTGGCGGATCAACCCTTATTCAGATCCTACCGCTCTGATGAATGGGAACTCTGGTTCCAGCAAGCTGCAGCTCCATGCCCCAAAATCGAAGGCCCCGTCTTTGATTCATCCGTTGCCATGGCAGATATGGTCGAAGCCGGCCTCGGCATCGCTTTGCTGCCCTACCATATGTTCGCACGGCGACTGGCAACCGGACGGCTCATCAGACCATTCCCTACCCAGATCACAACCGGCAAATACTGGCTCACCCACCTAAAATCCAAACCAGCCACCCCGGCTCTCACCCTCTTCAAAAACTGGTTGCTTGCTCAGGAACCAGTTCCCTCTACCTAGGAATGATGAAACAACGCAGCGAATTGAAAGGAAAACCAAAACCTCTCCCATACGCCTTCCCCCTATTCTGATCTGACCGCCCGCAAAAGTGGGCAACGGAACTCAGGTGCGAGGAATGCTTCTCAGCGACAGAGCAAAGGACGCCATAAAAGTTGCACTGGCCATGGTGATCGCTTACGCCATCGCACTCTATATGGACTGGGACCGCCCGTACTGGGCTGGCCTTGCCGTTGCTTTCATATCGCTGGAAACCTCAGGACAGTCCTTTCACAAGGGCCTTCAACGCCTCGGCGGCACATTGCTTGCCGCAATCATGGCCCTCACCTTGCTTTCGCTGTTCCCGCAGCAGCGCTGGATGTTCATGATTGCCCTGTCCTTCTATGTGTTTTTCTGCACCTACATGATGAAATCCAGGCACAACCCATACTTCTGGAATGTCGCAGCTTTCGTCACCATCATTGTTGCCGTGGATGCAGCTGCCAGCAACCAGCCTGCCTTCTACACCGCTGTTTTGCGCATTCAGGAAACCGCTCTGGGCGTAATCACCTACAGCATGGTCTCAGTCATCCTGTGGCCCAGAACCTCATCAAAGATCCTTGTCAGAACTTCAAAGAACCTGACCAAAAGCGGTCTTGCTCTTTTTCAAAGCACAATAGACCGGGAGTTCGCCAGCAACCCGCACAAGTACCTGCAGCAACAAGGTGAGTTTTCAGCCTTACAAGCCAAGTTCGCAGACCTCTCAAACATCGCGGAACTGGAAAGCTACGAAGTCTGGGAGGTCAGCAAGCAATGGAAGGACACCGGCAAACTCTGGACCCAATATGAACGCGCACTGGAAGTTTGGCGGCAAAGCTTCAACGAAGTCGACGATCTGGAGCTGGAAACCCGCATCCCGTGGCTCACCAGATATGAGGCAGAAATCACCAGACGCTTCAAAACCATCATAGATCTCACAGAAGGCAAAGACGTCAAACCAAAACCGCTTTTCAGAGACTTTCACATCAAAGAGATCGACATATCCGGCCTGCAGTATTTCCAGAAAGCCGCCCTGTCCCTGTACATCCATCAGTTGGATGAGATCGAGCGCATCACCTATCAGCTTCATGAACTCACCACGGTCATCTTCAGTGAGAACACCAGCAATCAACTGGACTTTCACGTCAAGGAAAGCACACAACCAGACGTGATCAACATGGGCCAGTTGAAGGGAGCTTTACGCGCTTTCCTGTGCCTGTGGGCCGCGTATCTCTCTTACATCTACTTTCCCAACCTGCCAGCAGGAACGGTGCTGGTCATTCTGGCGGGCGTTTACAGCGTCACCCTCTCCAGCAATCCCTACCTGAAACCCGTCTCCATTCTTGTTCCAGGTATCCTATCCTCCGCCTTTGGGGCTTTCATCTATCTGCTGATCATGCCCCACTTGCACAGCTTCTGGTCTCTGGGAACTGTCATTTTTCTTTCAGTATTCTCCATCGCCTACCTCTTCCACACGCCTCAACTCATTTTGGGCAGAATGTTCGGTCTGGCAAACTTCGTGATGATGACCAACATCAGCAACCATCAAAGTTACAGTTTCAATTTCGTAGCCGATCAGCTTCTGGTCTTCCTGTTGGTCATCGCTATCTACGCAGCCATATCCATCTTCACTTTCAACCTGCGCCCGGAGGTGCAATACCTCAATCTGCTGCGCCGCTTTTTCGCCAGCACCAACTTCCTCCTGACCGAACACCAAAAAGAACCGCATCTGGAACCTACAAAACTGCGCCAATACATCAGAAATCATCACCTCAATGAGGTCGAGAGCATCCCCCACAAAATGACAGGCTGGATCACAGGCACCTCTCCAGGGCTCGACAAGCATCAGTTACGCAGAACAGTGATCATTCTCGAAGCCCTGTCCATCCGCTTGTCCGTGCTCATCAATGAACTTAAAATCGCTCAGAGCTCACAGCTCTATGCCGCTCTGCGAAAAGACATCCACGACTGGAGTGCGCAGCTAAAAACGGACTTCGCTGAACTGGTCAAAGACCCGACTGGCGCAACCATCGGAGACGCCGTCAGACAGTGCGCCCTCAACATGCCGGAGATGGAAAGCACCATCGCCAAAGTGCTGGAAGAACGCGGCAAAGACAGCATTGATCTGGATGAACGATTAAATATCTATCGCATTCTTGGAGGTATTCGCAGTGTTTGTCGGGCATTAGAGGACTATGAGGATCAGTCCCTCAAGATGGATTGGCCTCAACTGCAAGAAGCCCGGTTTTAATGGAGGAGCGCTGATGAATGGTTTTCCAAGCGAATGGGCCATCGGGACCGTCTACCTCCCTCCTGTTTTGGTTGCCGCTGCCCTTGGCCTGCTTCTCAGCTGGCTCACCGCCCGGTTGATGAACAGATATCGCCTCTCCAGATTTCTGCTCTATCCCCCCGGCGTTTTCGTTGCTCTAACCATCATCTACACCGTCATCCTTGGGAGCTGGGTTATTCCGATATGAAAGCACTCAAACCCATTCATAAACTTGCAATCACTGGCACAATTATCGGCGTGGCTGTTCTGGCCTTCGCTTTCAAATATTACCAATACCTGCAAAACCCATGGACCCGCGACGGTCAGGTCCGCGCCAACGTCATCCAGATCGCCACCCGTGTCTCCGGCCCCATCGTGGAACTGCCCATCGTAGACAACCAGAAGGTCGAGGCAGGCGAACTGCTCTTTATCATCGACCCACGCACATTCCAGGCCACCTACGCGCAAAAGAAAGCAGACCTCGACCAGACTGTCGACCAGCTCAACGCACTGGAAAAAGAGCGTGAAGCCGCAGAAGCCAACGTCGCCCAGTATCGCTCCAATGTGGAGCAAGCCAGCTCAGAACTCCGCTCTTCCATCGCAACCCTGAAGAACATCAAGGGCAATCTGGACAGAAACGCCAAGCTTTTAAAAGACGGCTACGTCACCCAGCGCACCTACGATCAGATTGAAAAAAGCTACATCGTCGCTCTGGCTGATACAGAGCAAGCCCAGTCCGGTCTGGCACAGGCCGAAGCCGCTCTGGTCGAAGCACAGGCAAGTCTTGCGAAAGTCGTGGCGAGTTTAGGAGCAAAAGGAAAAGACAACGCCCAGCTCCGCTCCGCAATGGCCGCCCTGCAAACCGCTGAACTGGATCTGGGCTTCACGCAGGTCGCCGCTCCTGTCTCCGGTTACGTCACCAACCTCAACTTGCGACTGGGCAGCCAGACCGTAGAGAACCAGCCTGCCCTTGCCCTCGTGGATTCCTCAAGCTTCTGGATTGACGCCTACTTCCCGGAAACCAAGATCAGCCGGATCGACATCGGCGATAAGGTGGTCATGACCCTCATGGCCTACCCCGATCAGGTGGTCCATGGAGAAGTAGAAAGCATCGGCTGGGGCATCTCCCAATCAGACGGCAGCACCGGCTCCGACCTCCTGCCCAACATCAATCCAACCTTCGAATGGATCCGCCTCGCCCAACGCATCCCCGTCCGCGTAAAAATCACAGACCTCCCCCAAAACATCCTCCTCCGCGTCGGCACCACAGTCTCCGTCCTGGTCCTAACCGGCACCGCCTCAGAAGATAAAAGTTTGGATGCTCCACCAGCACCGCTGGTGTTTCAGTAGGAAAACTCCGCCTGTACTCAGGAGTACAGACGGAATTTAATACCTTGAGCTTATACAATGCTAATAGTTACTTCAGCCCGATCTGGTGGGCGCAGAGCATGGCGGCGTAGACCATTTCTGGGGTAACGGGGAAAGGCATGTTGTGGATGGTTTCGCCTTCTGCGCAGGAGGCTTCTGCGACTTCCATGAGTTTGGCATGATCCAGTTCTTTGACGCCCATGTCGAACAGATTGGTTGGGAGGCCGACGGAGCGACAGAGGGTGAGGACTTCTTGGATTTCTTCCATTGGCGCATTTTCAAGAAGCAGCTGGGTCAATGTACCGAAAGCAACCTTCTCGCCGTGATAGAGATGATGGCATTCTTCCAGTTTTGTCAGGCCGTTATGGATGGCATGAGCGGCGGCAAGACCAGAGCTTTCGAAGCCGAGACCAGAGAGTAAGGTGTTGGCTTCAATGATGTTTTTCACTGCTGTTGAGGACACTCGGTTTTCAACGGCAACCTTGGCCTTGTAACCATCAGCCAGCAAGGTTTCGTAGCAGAGCTTGGCGAGAGCTTGGGCGGCTTTGGTTGGGAGGCCGCCTGCCATGGTGGCTTTGCCGGAAAGACCGTTCGCACGGGCCTCAAAGTAGGTGGATAACGCATCACCGATACCAGCGACCAGAAGGCGAACTGGAGCCCCTGCGATGATCTTGGTGTCCATGATGACCAGGTTCGGATTGGACGGGAACAACAGATACTCTGAGAACTCGCCCTCAGGGGTATATATCACCGCAAGCGCAGAGGTTGGCGCATCAGTTGAGGCGATGGTTGGCACCACGACCACTGGAATTTTGTGATAAAAGCCAATGGCCTTGGCTGTATCGAGCGTTTTACCGCCACCGATACCGACAACCACATCAGAACCTTCTGCCTTGAAAATCTCCATCAGACGATCAATTTCGGCACGGGAACATTCACCACCAAACTCTTCCATACGCTGCTCGATCCCAGCGTCCGCACAGCTCTTTTTGACAGTGTCTCCAACAAGGCCAGTCACGAAGCTGTCGGCGAGGATAGCTGCTTTTTGGCCCAGGGGTTTTATGTAGTCACCGATTTTGGCGATGGTGTCTTCGCCCTGAACGTATTTGCTCGGAGAAATGATGATCTGGTCCATGGTGTAATCTCACTGTTGGAGTTTGCCGCTTATCCCCGGACAGAGCGTACCGAAGCGGGTGTACAGGCACCCTGAAAGCGTCGTCATTCAGTGAAATACTAGGTGTCACTTTTCGGAGACACCATTCGGATAAATCCGTAAACGATCATTAATTTACATTATTTGTCATATTGAAGTTTCATAATGTAAAAATACAATCAAATCAGTCATCAAAGATCGAATGTACAGTGGACTACTGGATACACCAAAACACCCGCTTGCCGAGGGGGCAAGCGGGCATGGTTATCCGACACTTATGAGATCAACTCAGGGAGGTTTGTCTGATCTGTTCTTTCAGTGCCGGCAGCAGTGAGGCGCTGGCTGAGAGCTTGGAGATACCTGCTTTGAGCAGCAACTCGGTGACCTGAGTGTCTCCTGCCATTTCACCACACATACTCACGGGTATCCCCGCGCGTTTCCCCGCCTCACAGGTCATCCGGATAGCCCTGAGCACTGCAGGCTGGGTATAGTCAACCAACTCAGAAACCTTAGGATTTCCGCGATCAGCAGCCATCACATACTGGGTCAGATCATTGGTGCCGATGGAGAAGAAGTCTGCCTCAACTGCCAGGTTATCCGCATCCAGCACAGCAGAAGGCACCTCAATCATGATCCCTACGCTCATCGGTGCGTTGCTATGTGAAAGCCCGAGCTCTTCACGCGCTTCCTCGACCAGCTTTTTGCAATCTTTCAGCTCAGAAACCATTGAAATCATTGGGATCATCATCTGAATATTAGGCTGTTCAGCGGCTGCGCGAATGAGTGCGCGAATTTGCGTTGAAAAGAGTTTCTTGTCAGCAAGGCACATTCGCACCCCACGATGTCCCAGAAACGGGTTCTCTTCCGCCTCCATCGGGTAGCTTTCCAGCGGCTTATCCCCGCCAACATCGAGCGTGCGGATGGTGATGGGATGGTCTCCAAAGGCGACTGCAATGCGCTTGTACTCTTCGTACTGAGATTGCTCATCCGGCAACTCAGCGCGTGACTGGAACAGGAACTCCGTCCGCATCAGGCCGACGCCTTCTGCGCCTGCAGCAACGGCCTTCTCAGCGTCTTCAAAGCTACCGATGTTGGCTTGTACCGGGAAGTGAACACCATCGAGCGTGATGGCTGGTTCCATGGCCTTGGATGCGGCTTTGGCCTGCTCTGCTTTCCATGCTTCATGCTGAGCAACCAGATCCGCTTCCACTTCCTCCGAAGGATCCGTCCAGAGCAGGCCTTCAAAGCCATCAAGCACGACCTGCTGACCATCTTCCAACAGATCAAACGCACCAGCCGCTCGAACAATCGCTGGGATGCCCATGGCTCTGGCGATGATCGCACTGTGAGAGGTTTTGCCGCCACCTGTCAGGCAGATGCCGAGTACGTGTTCTTTATCCAGCTTCGCTGTGTCAGTTGGCGTCAGATCCTCAGCAATCAGGATTGAGTTGGCAGGCACAGAGGCGCCCTCACCTTCCGATCCAGTCAACTGAACCATGACTTGTCGCGTGATGTCCCAGATGTCTACAGCCCGTTGGCGCATATAGTCACTGTCAGCGGCTTCATACTGGGCTTTGAGCTCAAACATCACCGAGATCCAAGCCTGTTCGGCTATCCCATTTTCGTCCGCTATGTAACCACGCAGTTTCGGTTCCAGTTCTGGATCCGTCAGCATGGCAATGTGAGCGGTGAAGATGCCGGACTGGTCTGCATCCTTCGCAGACTTTGCGTTGCGTCGCATTTCGCTGGCGATGGAACCGATTGCTACAAACAGGCGGTCGCTTTCTTCATCAACACCAGCAAAGGCCCGATCCGGCACAGCTGGCATAACAGGTTGGAAGAAGGCAACACGGCCCAAGGCGATGCCTTGCGACGCTGGAAGGCCTGCGATCACGCCTTCAACACTTTGCAAGGGAGCTGGAGCTGGTTCCGCTTCCGCAACCACAGGCTCTGCGGTTACATCTTCACCAAACCCATTTTCAGCCAGGGCTTTGAAAGCCGCCAAAGCTTGTTCTGCCTGCCTGCCACTGGCAATAAATGTGATTTCATCATCGCGGCGCACGGAGAGCCCAGCAATGGCATTGAGGCTTTTGGCATTGGCCCGTTCTTCTGCTTTTTCAATTTGAAGAACAGCATCAAAACCAGCAAGGGCACCGACAATAGCAGCTGCGGGGCGCGCGTGTAGGCCGTGAGGATTAAGTACAGTCCAGCTGAACCGAAACTCCTCTCCAGCCGGGGCCTCAGGCGCCGCAGTGACGACTACCTCTTCTTCAACACCCAGATGCTTCTTCTTGGCACTCAGCGCGCCAAGCGCTTCCTCTTTTACGGCAGCCAGTGGCAAACCAGAGCCAGCAGCAACAGCAGCTGCCATGGTGCCTTCCACAATAGGAGCCGCGCAGAGTTCGACGGAGGATGCAACTTCATCCCCCAGCAACTCCAGAGCCATCTCGGCACTCAGCAGTGCGCTGCCAAGGTCCATAAGAACCAAAACGCCATCGTCATCCATTACGGTTTCGATGGCGGTCATCACTTGAACGGGGTCTGTGCCGATTGGGTTGGCGGGATCATCAATCCCGCCCGCCACTGCAAGGGCACACTTGTTCTGTGTCATCTGCTGCGCCAGCTCAGCAACACCTTCTGCCAGCTTGGCGCTGTGAGACACAACGACGATGCCTACCACTTCGCTTAACTCCCAACGACCGCGCGGGAAAGCGCTTTGACCATGAACATGGTTGAGGTTGCGCCAGCATCCTGATGTCCGATGGAGCGTTCACCCAAATAGCTCGCACGTCCCTTCTTTGCCCGCATATCAACCGTGGAGGCAACGCCAGCATCTACTGCTGTTACCATGGAAGGCAAAGCAGCCTCTAGGCTCTCAGCTGCTTTGGCCGCGTCAAGCACAGGCCACCAGGCATCACACATGGTTTTATCACCCGGTTCAGCCTTGCCGCGTGCAACGATGCCAGCGACACCAGCCTCCAGCACAGCTATCAGGCCTGCCAGATCCAGCTCATCCTTGCCCTTTGCGGCCGCTGCTGCACGAATGAAGAAGGTGCCATAGAGCGGACCAGAAGCTCCACCAATGGAAGACATGAGTGTCATGCCCGTGGTTTTGAGGATCATCTCAATGGACATGGCATCCATGGTCGGCAGCTTTTCCAGCACCTTCTCAAAACCGCGGTTCATGTTGATGCCATGGTCAGCATCACCAATATCTGCATCAAGCTGCGTGAGGTAATCACGCTGTTCGGCAAACACCGCTGCACAGTCTTTAAGCCATTCCAGGAGTTGTTCTTTTTTTACTGTCATAGCCGTAATCCTTAAACTCCCCAGCGCAAGGCTGGTGCATTGACCGGAACATCCCAAAGCTTCAGAGTTTCTTCATCAGCCTTCAGCAAGGTGATGGAGAAGCCTTCCATATCCAGCGCGGTGCAGTAGTTGCCGACAAGGTTACGGGCCAGCTTGTAGCCAGCTTTGTCGAAGCACTCTGCCATTTTGCCGTAAACGCCATACAGCTCACCCTGAGTGGTGCCGCCCAGACCATTCACCATCACGATGAACTGATCGCCCTGCTTGAACTCTTCTGTGGTGATGTCCTTCTCTTTCCATTCACCTGCCTCACGGTCCCATGTACGAACGGTGCGGGTGTACGCCGGTGTGTTGATGATCTCATCGCACATCTGCTCAACCAGTGTGTTCAGGTCGCTGTAGGAGCGGCGTTCGATACCCGGTTCCCCGTGAATACCGACACCAAACTCGATTTCATTATCTGCCAGTTCAAAAGATGGCTTGCCGTTGGCTGGTACTGTGCAGGCAGACAATGCAACACCAAAGGAACGGGCCCGATTGTTAAGGCGCAGCGTCAGTTCCTCACACTGGGCCAGATCATATCCAGCCTCAGCTGCAGCACCCACAATCTTCTCAATCAACACGGTGGCGCCAACGCCGCGGCGGCCTGCAGTGTAGAGGCTGTCTTTTACGGCCACATCATCATCAATGGTGATAGAGCCCACTGGGATGTCATCGAAATGAAGAAGCTCAACAGCAGATTCAAAATTGAGGACGTCTCCGGTGTAGTTCTTGATGAAGAACAGAACGCCCTTGCCGTTGTTTACCTGCTTGCCGCATTCGTACATCTGGTCAGGTGTTGGAGAGGTGAACACTTCGCCCGGGCAAGCGGCTGTCAGCATGCCTTTGCCGATGTATCCGGCATGAAGCGGTTCGTGACCGCTGCCACCACCAGAAATAAGAGAAACTTTGTCTGTGTTGTCCTCCCGCCAGATGTAGCGCGGCTCCTCAGAGAACTTCAGTTCCGGTCGTGCTGCACGCATGCCAGCCAGCTGTTCAGCAACGACATCTTCAACGCGGTTGATCAGTTTCTTCATTGTTTTTGCTTAACTCCCGAGCAGCAAATCCGGACCTGATTATTCCGTTGGTTCAAAGAGCCTTCACGAACTTAAAGTCTCTAACATTTCACCTTGTTGCTCAGGTGCCAGAAGGCATCTGATTGACGAAGGCGCATCCCATGCCAAGATTGTGCAAGTTCCGTGTTCTCTGAATACCTGCGGAATATCGTCCTCTTCATTTGGTAGGTTGAAATCTGACAGTGATCGGCATCGCGCCGAGGGTGGTTTTCGCGGGCCAAGCAACCTGCGAAAACCGAAGAGTATTAGGCTTTTGCGACCTGAGGCAAAGCTGCAAACAGGTCTGCATATTCGCTGGATTTACGATAGAAAACAGGCGGTTCACCAAGCGGTGCATCCACGGTGACCCAGCCACCTTTGAACTCCTGCCCCGACCACGCATGCACCCAGTCATCTTCCGGCAGGTACAGCTTCCACTCAGTCTCTTCCTTATTGTAGACCGGTGCGACCATCACATCGCGGCCCAACAGGTATTGGAACTGAATGTCGTAGGCAGTTTCATCTTGCTCATAATGCATGAACAGCGGGCGCATCACCGGAATGCCTGCCTCTGTGTTTTCCGCAATCGCGGCTTTCAGGTAAGGCTTCATGCTGGCGAACACGCGGGACATCCGACCAAGATGGAAAAGTGTTTCATCATCGGTGTCGAACTGGTGATTATCACCCGGACGGTTGCCTTCATGAGAGCGCATCATTGGCGTGAAGGCGCAGAAATCAATCCAACGCATCATCAGCTCTTTGGTGCGCTTCATGCCATGCAAAGTGGTGTAACCACCCACATCTGAGTGGTGGATGCCGTTGCCCATCAGGCCAGCGGACAGTGCGCCCGGAATGACGGAGGCCAGACCATCTTCAATGCACCAGTCCACGCATTGGTCACCTGCCCAAAGCACATGGCAGTACCGCTGGAAGCCCGTGCCCCCTGCCCGCATGAAGAATAGAATGTCATCGGTCTTGCCGCATTCTTCAATGGCTTCGTGGTTGATCTTCGCCCAACGACGCGGCCAGTCGTTATGCTCCAACTCAGCAGAGCGACCATTAGAGAGGGTGCAGTCGGTTGGCAGGTACTCGCTGAAGTCAGCCATCCAGCCATCAAGACCAAAGCCAATCAGATTTTCCTTGATGACGCCCTTGTACCATTCGCAGGCCTCATCATTGGTGAAGTCCACCACACCACAATAGAACTCGCCGAAATCAACCAGATAGTCACCACCATCAGCCTTGGTGGCCAGATAGCCTTTTTCCTTGGCGATTTTGTAAAGGGACTGACCTTCCAGCACATACGGATTGATGTAGCCGAGGAAGCGGACACCATCTTTTTTGAGCTCATGGATCTTGGTATCAAGGCCCGGATACAGTTCAGGGCTCCATTCCCAGTTCCAATGCAGGCGCTTACCGAAGGAGGTCATCTTGATGCCCTGCCAGTCCTGGTTCCAGACACCCGCGACTTTGACGCCCGCCTTTCTGGCCCGCTCAATTTTCTCAAGGGTGATATCGGTGCCACCCTGAATGCCAAGGATCACGCCATCCAGCACCCAATCCGGCAGTTCTGGCTGCGTGCCAAATACATCGGAGATATTGCCGACGAGCGCGGTGAAACTATCTTCCCGGTCAAACAGCATATAGTCTGGAATGTTCCAGGCCTGCAGCTCATGAAAGTCATCGTGGCGGAAATCAAAGTCCGCGTAGGCAGTTGTCTGTAAGTGGCAAAAGTACTTGTCGTTGGAGACAAAGGTCGGCTGCGGGTAGTTGGTGTTGTAGTAATCACCGCCCGCTTTATCCTTGGTGTCCGCCAGCCATGTCACGTAGTTGTTCTTGTTACGGCCAACGCCTGGTTCAGACGTCCAGAGCGGGAAGTTCTTGCCACGCAGATTGAAGTAGGTCAGCTGCTCACCGCAACCGTAGACCTTCTCTTCCGGTGTTGCATGGACGCGCATCCAGAAACGGTTCACCTCATCTTTCAGGCTGTTGAAGTCCACTTTCAGGCGGCCTTCTTCCGTCTCATAAATGGTCAGCGTGAGGTAGTCCTCGCCATCAACCTCAAGTGTGATGCTTGCCTTATCGGCTTCCTCATCGATCCTGAAAGCACGCATTGGCAGGCGGGATTCGACATAATCTTTGATGTCAAAGTTCCCGCGATACATATCGAAAGTGCCTTGACCGCTTCCCAGAAAGATTGCCGGTTTATCCAAGCTGTGCGTAAAGACGGTGCGGTCTTTGTGCAGAACAGTGAAGCCATTTTCTTGTTTAACAATGTTCATTTGAGTGCCTGCGGAGTTAGTGCGACACCGGCCTGTTCTGGCGGGTCGGCCTGTCAGCACCGGGCTATCGAAAATCTGGAACGGATAGAAAAAGGGCGCGGATGATGTGGTCCGCGCCCTCTTGTCTTACTTCAGAGAAGCTGCGTAGGACGCATCGATCTTAGCTTCACATGCTTTGATTTCATTTTCAAAGCGCTCCAGCCAAGCCTTGCCGTCTGCGTCGCTGTTTTCGATGAAGTAGTCGCGCACGCCAGCAGTTGCTGCCTTGAATGCTGCACGGTCTTCTGTGGTTGGGGTGTAGATGGTGCCACCTGCTTCGCGGAACTCCTCAAACGCTGCGAACTCACGCCATTTTGGATAGGAGCGCAGATACTGGTTCTGAGCTGCTACACCATCAATCACCACTTTGCGCAGTTCTTCTGGCATGGAGTTGAACTTGGCGTTGTTCATCACCCAAACGCCGCCCATGTAAGCATGACCATCCAGCGCAATGTATTTCAGGCTTTCCTGGAACTTCATCATGGTGATGTCCACGATGCCGTTCTTGGTGCCGTCAACAACACCGGTAGACAGGGCGGTGTAAACTTCCGGCCAGGAGATTGGAGTTGGCGCTGCACCGAGCTGCTTCACCAGTTCCTGCTGGATTGGAGCTGGCACGGTACGCAGTTTCAGGCCTTTCACATCATCAGGATTTTTCACCTGCTTGTCAGTGGTCGCAATGTTACGCCAGCCACCGGAGTTGGACACCATCATCAAGCGCAGAGTGTCATTGGTTCTGCCCAGAACGTTGCCGCGAACGTCTGCAAGGAACTCATCGTTGTCATAGACACACTCAGCAACACGGTCATCACGCAGCATGTAGGGTAGATCGAATGCGCTCACTGGGGACCAGTAGTTTGCCAGCTCCGGAATGGTGGTCTGGAAGTAATCGAACATACCGTTCTGAACGCCTGCCAGACACTCTTTTGCTGTGCCGCAAAGCTGACCGCCCGGATAGATCTCGACTTCGATCGCGCCATTGGAGCGGGATTCTACAAAGTTTTTAAACACGAGCAGTGACTGGTGGTTGTAACCGTCAAGGTTGGTTACGTGCGGAGCAGTCAGAGTGTAATCCGCCGCCTGTGCACCCGCAGCCATGAAAACTGAGCTGAGCAATGCGATTGCTGTTTTCTTAAAGTTCATGTTTTCCTCCACATGAGTTTTAAAGTCTGCTGCCCCACTCCCGTTGCAGCACGTTGGTAAGGGTTGGTTCGCCTACATCACGCCCAGCAGTTTCGGGAAACCGATGACGAGCGCAGGGAAGAATGAAATCAGGAAGATGACTACGAATTCGATCGCCAGGAACGGCAGGATCGCTTTCGAGATCTTTTGCAACGGCACCCCGGAAACACTTGAGGCGACGAAGAGAACGAGACCCATTGGCGGTGTTGCCAGACCGATGGAAAGGTTGGCGCACATGACCACACCGAAGTGGACCGGATCGATACCTGCCTGTGTCATGATCGGCGCAAGAATTGGCGCGAAGATCAGGATTGCCGGACCTGCATCAAGGAACATGCCGACGATGAACAGGAAGACGTTGATGATGAAGAACAGCAGATAAGGATCACGGGTGATACCGAGGAAGAAGGAGGTGATGTCCTTCGCGATACCGGACAGAGAGATGGCTGAAGCAAACCCGCTCGCCGCGGCCACGATGATCAGAATTGCCGCTGCATTGACAGCGATGCGCATGAACATCGGGAAGACGCTGGCAGGCTTGAGCACTTTCAGCACGACCACGGACAGGATCAGCGCATAGAACACGGCCACAGCAGCTGCTTCCGTTGGCGTGAAGACGCCTGAATAGATACCGCCCAATATGATCACCGGTGTGAGCAGCGGGAAGAAAGCCATGGAGAAGCTGTTCCAGCGCTCTTTGCGGCTGGCCCGTTCAAACTGCTCCACATCAGGGTACTTCTTGATCTGCCAGCGGTTGATGATCATCAGGCCGATACAGAAGATGATGCCTGGGACCACACCCGCGATGAACATCGCAGCCACGGAGGTGTTCATCACGAAAGCATAGATGAGCATGATACCGCTTGGTGGGATGATGGTGCCCAGAACTGTTGCCGCTGCCGTCAGAGCTGCCGCATAGGTGCGGTCATATTTATAGCGCTCCATCTCAGGGATCAGCATGTTGCCAATCGCAGAGGTTGCCGCCACAGAAGACCCAGTCAGCGCTGCAAACAGGGTGGAAGCCAGGATCACCACGTGACCGAGACCACCACGGAAGTGCTGCACCATGGTTTGTGAGAAGGTGATGATACGAGTGGTGATGCCACCGTTCACCATGAACTCACCCGCCAGCATAAAGAACGGCAGCGCCAGCAGCAGGAAGTTGTCGAGACCAGCGTAAAGGCGCTGGTAAAGCATGTTGATGAAGAGAACCTTGTCGTCCTGGAACAGAGCAATCACAGGGGACAAACCAAGCGCGAAAAGCACCGGGGCACCAATCAACAAGAAGATCAAGAAATATAGAAGGAAGATCGGAGAGACCATACCTATACACTCCCGTTAAGGTATTGGAGCCTAAGCGTTTTCGCTTTTGTTATTGGCGTTGAAATGGATGAACTGGTCCAGCTCGCCTACCAGCTTCTGCAAAGCCGCGAGGCAGGTGATTGCCAGCAGCGCAGGCGGCGCGATGTAGATCACGTACATAGGGATCGGCAGACTATCTGCGGTGACAGAGCCCGTGCCAAAGAACACCCAACCAAACTTAATCCAGACTGCGAACAGAACCAGTGCGATCACATGAATGATGGCTTTCAGCAGATGCCCGATACGTGTTCCCTCCACTGCATCCAGCACAAACGTCATGGCGATATTTTTGCCTGTCAGATAGATGACCGGCAGCGCCAGATACGTCATGTAAATCATCAGAAAGCGCGAGGCTTCATCCGTCCAGCTGATGGGACTGTTGAGGATGTAGCGGAAGAAAACCTGCAGCAGCACAATTGAGGTCATGATGACCAGGAAAAGTCCACCAACATACTCGCCTGCCCGGGCGATGGGATTGTTGATGGCGGCGAGGCCTTTTTCGATCGCCTTAAGCATGATGCTCTTTCCTTGCCTTAAGAGTTGCCCAAAGAGAGGAAAGAGCGCTCTGAAGCATGAGAGCCAAAGACAGCTTCAGAACGCTCCGGGTATCAGGTGAGTTCGACCACCTCGATACCGAGGCGCTTGGCAAGCGCGCGAAGAACCGGACGATGGTCGCCGTAAGTCAGAGCAGTGTGATGCTCCAGCCCTTCAGCAATCATCTTTTCCATGAAGTCTTTGACCGGTGTGTCCAGCTTTGCTGTGCCAGCAGTGCCAGAGAACGCCAATGGAGCACGTACCATTTCACCACCAGCCAGTATGAGGCGCAGCTTGCCATGCCCCTGACTGAAGCGCGCCATCGTGATACGCCCCGGCTTCAAAGCAAACTCGGAAAGCAATGGCAGCTTGCGGTTGCTATGGATCGTTCCCTGCACTGGCTGATCGCGATCGGCCATATCAATTGGCGCCTGCCCGCAATGCCAGAACACAACCGTGTCATCTTCAACATTTACGTCAACAAGATCTGTGTTGAACACGCTATTGCCCGATGCGTGCTGCAATGTGAGTGATGTCACGACACCCATCATGTCAGCTTCACAGCCACTTGGGGTCCGGTCTTCATTCAGGAGAGCCAGCGCACCACACGCGGCACATCCGTATTCGGTAAAGAAGTCTGGCCAGCAGCGCACTGCAACACCGGCATAATCTTTTTCATCTGCTTCGGTGCGCAGCTTGGAATAAACCTTGAGTGTTTTGCAGGTGGCTTCCTGATCCAGATCCGCCAGATTTGGAAAGTCCTTTGCGCGTCGCTCATAAGGTGCGTCCGCGACTTCATCCGGCAGCTCCTTCACCTGATCGATGAAGTCGATCACCGGAATACGATCAACACTGATGCCAAAGCGGTCTGCCAGTTCCTGCTCATTGAAGTTGCAGGCATCAAACCCATCCGGATGCTCACCAACCAATTTGAGCTTTGAACCTTTGAGCTGGTTGACGATTGCACCGGCACGCGCCAGCAAACGCAACTCTTCAATCGCTTTTGGATTTTCAGCAGCTGCATGGACATAATCGAGACGAATGTTGCTGCGGCTGAGTGCGTGGGATGCCAGATTGACACCGCAGAATGAGTTGAGACGCAGGCGTCCACCTGTTCTTGCTTCCGGATAGGACCACATGACGAGCGGCGCATCGATGGCTTTGCCAAGCTCAACAGTCATGGTGGCATCGGTGAAAGTCACCTGCAGCAGAAGAAGCATATCCAGCGGCTTTTCCTGAAGCTTTGGCATCACTTCCTTGACAGCGTCCGCATCAAACAGCAGCTTTGGTTCACCAACAAACTCAGCGTCCAGTGTCTGGAGGTTCTTCCAGGCTTGCGCGAGAATTTCTTCTGCATAGGGAACATCAAAGGTTGGACGACCGAGCGCGACGATGCCAATACGGGGTGTGTCGACGGACATTATTAACTCCCTACTGTATTTAGCCGAGAGTGACGTTTCCGCGTCTGAAACCTCTCTCCCCCAGGCCTTTTTATCGAGGGCTCCCCAGCCCTCTTATCTTGTAAAAACAGACTACTTTGAACCTTAGTGACTAACCATGAGTAATACCACATAAATGGTCATTATTTTTTCTTTTATGCTCATTTATTTGGTGTTATTTGACATTTTTGTCCACTTTTCAACGTTCACTGTTATTTTTTGACACAAAGAACGATCATGTGCTTGGAACTGGAGTTTTCAGAGTAGGTCAGCGGAGAAAACAAGCAATGCGGTGATATGTCTGCGTTAAAATGCGCAGTTTTCTGCGCTTACGAAGGGTACACACGGCATAATTGAGCGTTTTCTTACATACCCTTAAAACAAGAAGTGCCAGCCTGTGGGGCAGACTGGCACTTGGCTGCTCATCTCGGGAGGAGTTGCAGCATCGGGAATCACATTGGAAGATTACCTAGGCTTTTCCATTGGACCCGAAGACACGAATCTTCTCTTTTACTTTCTGTTTCATGACTTCCTCACCGCGACCGAGTGAGTGCGCCAGATGAAACTCTTCAGGATCGTTTGCAAAGACTTCCTGCACACCCAGCGTAAAGGCCTGGCGAAGTTCAGTATCTACATTCACCTTTGCAACACCTAGCTCAACTGCCTTCTTAACTTGCTCATCCGGCACACCAGAACCACCATGAAGAACCAGTGGCTTCTTCACCTGCTCCTTGATTTCCTTGATGCGCTCAAAGGCGAGCTTCGGTTCGCTTTTGTACACGCCATGCGCGGTGCCGACGGAGATCGCCAGATAGTCCACGCCGGTCTTTTCGACAAACTCTTGCGCCTCTTCCACTGTGGTGATCATGGCATCCGCTTCATCAACGGTGATGTCATCTTCAGTGCCGCCGATCTTGCCGATCTCACCTTCGCAGCCAATGCCCAGAGCATGGGCAACATCAGCTACTGCTTTGGTTGTCTTGGTGTTTTCCTCGAAAGGAAAGCCAGAACCATCAAACATCACTGACTGAAAGCCTGCGCGAGTAGCTTCCATGGTCTGCTCAAACTGGCGACTGTGATCCAGATGAATGCAGACAGGCACAGTGATGTCTCGCATGAACGTGTCGATCATGTCTTTCATCTGATAGAGGCCGAGCGTATTAATCACTTTCTGACCAACCTGGATCATGATTGGAGCGCGTTCTTCTTCAGCTGCAGTCAAGATCGCACGAATAGACTCCGCGTTGTGAGCGCTGAATGCGCCAATAGCGTATCCGTTCTCCCAAGCGTGCTGGATCATTGTTTTTCCTGAAACGTAAGGCATTTGTTATGTCCTCGGGGTCATTCCACGTTCTGCTGGATGGCTCCTCATGCCAAACCCGAACCCGTGGCTGGCATTTTCGCTTTCCATTTATGGTTATGACTGTAAATTCTCACAGATATGATCAAATAACAACATTAATGATCATTTTTATGTCCTAATTTGCTCACAACAGTATTGCTACGTAGGATATTGCGTTCAAATTGGTAGATTTTTGACTATCAACATCAGTCCGATGACCAAAAGCAGTCCATGAATGATTTTGTGATAGTCAATTTTGTAGGTGTGCAACAGATGGTAGCCAAACATGCCAAGCGACATGCCGATGACGAATGCAGGCAGCGCTTTGACCACATGGCCAATCACCACATCCGTGAGCAGTCCCTGAAACCAGAAGCCTGTGATCGCCCCAACCATCTGAAGCATAAAGAAGAAAACGAGCGTGGATTTGGCCTGATCTGCCGTCCATGGCTGCATGGAAGTGTAAGCAATCACTGGCGGTCCCGGCTCACCAACACTCGCGCCCAAAGCTCCTGAAAAGAAACCGGTTCCGACCGTGATCGGTTTCGAAACTTCTTTGAACAAAGCCTCTCTGGAAAGGAACGAGTAGATGCTTGAGGCAACAAGGACGACACCCATGGTGATCAGAATAGCTTCCGCTGGTAGCCGCTTGAGCAAGTCCGCTCCCAGATAGGACCCTGGCAAAGAGCCAAGAAACAGCAGCAAAGCTGGCTTCCATCTGACATGAGCACGCATTTTCCAAACGATCGGGAATGTCACCAACCAACCGAAGATACCAGCTACCGGAACAGCAGCTTTCACATCAATGGCAAGGGACAGAAGGGGGACCGAAACAAGCGCCAGACCGAAGCCTGTGAGGCCCTGGGTAAAGCTACCCAGAGCTATGATCGCTGAAACGACGATGATTTCGAATGTCATTGTATTTCTCTGGCGCCCGACTGGCGCAGATGATTAGCGTGTGCTGAACCGATGGATCGTCTTTTGTTTATAGACATCTTCCGGGTCCAGCCGGATGCTAGGGAAGTGCGGCTTGTTCGGGCTATCCGGGAAGTGCTGCGTTTCCAGACACAACCCGCCAAACGCCTCATACTTATAGCCATTTCGCCCAAACCAGGGTTTATTGGAAAGCTTGAAACCGTTGTAGAACTGGATCGCAGGCTGCGTTGTCTCCACTTCCATCACACGACCCGAGGCTGGGTCATACAGCTCAGCCGCTTTCTTGTATTTGCCTCGACCCTCGCCGTTCAGAACGAAGTTATGATCAATCCAGCGACCATCGAGCTTATCCATATTCTGACCGATGACAGCCCCCTCACGGAAGTCCAGCCCTGACCCTGCCACGCTTTTCACTTCCCCTGTCGGGATCATGTTCTCCGCAACAGGCGTGTAATGATCCGCAAACAGCTTCAGCTCATGGTTCTCGACCGAGCCTTTGTCGTGTCCCGCCAGATTGTAATAGCTGTGGTTCACCAGATTGAGGATGGTTGGCTTGCTGGTATGGGCACAGAAGTTGAAGTGCAGCTGGTTCGTATCATCCAGAGCGATGGTGTGAGTGACACTCAATGTCCCCGGATAGCCAGATTCCCCATCTGGCGACACCCGGTGCAGGTGCACACGAACAACATCTGCTTTTTCTTCAATATCATAGCCCCAGACATACTTGTCGAAACCCTTGCTGCCGCCATGCAGGTGCTGCACGGTTGGTGGCTCATTGGTTTCAAGCAGATACGCCACGCCATCCAGCGTAAACTTGCCATCCTGAATACGGTTTGCACACCGCCCGGCAATCGCCCCGAAGAACGGATGCCCTGCCAGATATTTCTCCAGGGACTCGTATCCCAGCACCACATCTTCCTTGTTGCCATTGCGATCAGGAACGATCAGCGATGTGACGATGCAGCCATAGTTGGTGAGTGAAACCTGAAGGCCATTCTTGTTGGTGATCGTGATCAGATCTGCGGTTTTACCGTTCACTTGACCAAATGGAACCACAGTGACTTCCATTGGAACCTCCCGATTTTACTTTGCTTTGGTTTCAAGCCCTGAAAGCGCACGCAATTGCTCTAGAACGGCGGACCAGTCCTGACGCCCTCGCCCTGCACTGCGCGCGATATTGTAGGTTTCGCGGGAAGCTGCCCCCATTGGCATCGGCACACCCACCTGATTGGCAAGATCAAGCGCAATGCCCAGATCCTTGTGCGCATGGTCAATCATAAACGCCGGGCTCAGATCCCCAGTCAACACCTTATTTGGCCATGTGGTGGTGAAGTGCCCTTTGCCCGCTGGCGTCCCACTCATGACAGACATGGCCGCGTCAAACTCAAGCCCAATGGCTTCTGACAGAGCAACCGCTTCTGCTGACAGTGTGTTGAGCGCAATGCTCATGTAGTTGTTGATGATTTTGACGCGAATGCCCTTGCCCGGGCCACCTGCATCCACCGTATCTGATCCCATCAGATCAAAGAGCGGCTGCGCTTTTGCAATCTGGTCTTTCGTACCACCCGCCAGAACCAGCAGAGTACCAGCAATCGCGTGGTCGGACGTTCGGCCAACCGGCGCTTCCATCATGGAAAAACCAAGCTTCGCCATATCAGCAATCATCGCATCCGTTTCCAGCGGATGCACCGTGGACATATCAATCACCAGTGCATCGCTGGAAAGCGTTGTTGCAACACCGTTTTCACCAAACAGAGTTTCACAAACCAACGCCCCGTTTGGCAGCATGGTTACAACAAAATCTACCCCATCAGCAGCCTCTGCCGGACTGCTTGCAGCAACGGCGCCTTTGGTAACCAAGGAGGCAACAGCCTCGGGGCTGACATCATAAACCCGCAGCGCATGACCACCTTTGGCCAAGTTCGTCGCCATAGGTTGTCCCATTTGGCCCAACCCGATAAATCCAACTGTTGCCATGTCTGTGCCTCGTCATGGTTAGAACTGTCATTGTGTCCATTTAGTACTGAAGATGCGCAAATTACAACACATTATGATTGTTATTGTTCTTTTTTGGTGATAAATTTGTACAGAGATGAGTAATAACACGCAATATCTGGTCTATATTCGCTAAAAATGATCAGAGTCTGCGTATAATAACGGAGAGATAAATGGTCATTGCGTGCGTTGGCATCACAGTTCTGGATCGTGTTTTCAGAGTCGAGCAATTGCCCACCACCGGAGGTAAGTTTGTCGCTTCGGATTACTTTGAGATTGGAGGAGGCCCTGCAGCGACTGCCGCTGTCGCCGTGAGTAAACTTGGGTATCCAGTTGATTTCATAGGCCGTGCTGGCACCGATGACGTCGCCACCACCATGATCAAGGGGTTGGCTGGTTACAATGTCAACACTCAGCATCTCCACCAGATTGCCGGTGCTAGCTCATCCTTCTCGGCTGTTTTGGTGGATGATCACGGTGAGCGAATGATCATAAACTACCAAGGCGACCAACTCTCTCCTGAAACCAGATGGCTCGAAAAAGTTGATTTTGCGCGCTACAACGCTCTTCTGGCCGACGTTCGTTGGCATCAAGGCGCTCTCTTTGCCCTCAAGGAAGCGAAGAAAGCAGGTGTTCCTACCGTCCTTGATGGGGACGTAACCCCCCAAGATATAACGGATTTGGTGGAACTGGCCGATCATGTTGCCTTCTCAGAGCCGGGTCTGGCGAAATTCTCACAGGTTGATGACCCTGTGGCAGGGTTGCGCATTGCGCAAACGAAAACAAACGCTAAACTCTATGTCACAGTTGGTTCTGAAGGATGTTACTGGCTGGAGGGAGACGAGATCTGCCACCAAGCTGGCTTCAAAGTGGATGTGAAAGACACCACAGGTGCAGGAGATGTGTTCCACGGTGCCTTTGCCGTTGCAATTGCTGAGAAAATGGCACCTAGAGAGGCCGTTACATTCTCCAGCGCAGTGGCCGCGCTCAAGTGCACACGTCTTGGTGGACGAGATGGAATCCCGGATCGCGCCAGTGTTGAAGCATTCCTGAAGGCTGATGCCTGAAAAAATGCTCCGGTAAGCCTGCCAGAGCTTTCGTTTTGACAGAGTGATCAGCTGTCCTATACGCATTTTGTTGTTTTCTGATCAGAGATTTTGAGGCCTCTATGGTTGATACGGTCATCATTGGAAACCCGCGCCACGAGCGACTGGTGAATTACGTCAATGAAAAAGGCTACGCCAGCGTCGAAGAGCTTGCAAGCGCACTAGATGTATCAGCTCAGACAATCCGTAGAGATATCAAGCGATTAGCGGCTCAAAAACTACTCATTCGGCATCATGGTGGCGCTGGCAGGTGTTCCAGCGTCGTCAACTTGGATTATGAAGTTAGGCAGGTTTCCGAAACCGAAGAAAAGGAAGCAATTGCAGAAGCAATCGCAAGTTCAATTTCTGACAACAGCACTGTCTTTGTGTCCATCGGTTCCACAACAGAGATCATCGCCAACCACCTGCTCAAGCGCAGTGGCTTGCGCGTGATCACCAACAGCCTGCGTGTTGCCAACGTGCTTTACAGCAAACCTGATTTTGATGTGATGGTTCCGGGCGGCAAACTGCGCAGCAACAACAGCGGCATCATCGGCACAACAGCGCTGGAGTTCGTGAAGAAATTCCGCGTCGACTACTTGATCACCAGCCTCGGCTCTATCGATACGGACGGCACAATGCTGGACTATGACTTCAACGAGGTTGCCATTGTCCAGGCCGTCATGAGCACCGCCCGCAACACCTTCATAGCCGCCGACGCCACCAAGTTCTCCACCTCCGCCGCCGTAGAACTCGGCAACATAAAAGACGTCACCGCCCTCTTCACCGATAAAGAACCACCCACCGACCTAGTAAAAATCCTGAATAGCAACAACGTTCAACTGAATGTGGTGATGTGAGGCAGGCAGGCTTTACATAAGAGCTCCATTCTCAATTAGATGCTGAGGCACCTGCTATTTCCGCAGGTGCTTGCCCTGCAAAAGCATGCGGTCCCGTTCATCATCTCCGCCCGTATCCTTGGGCCACTGGCGTGGATCACCCCATTTCTCAGCGGCGCCAGCAACATCCCTGCCTCTCGTTTCCTGCCAGCAACAACAGGTGGCGTCCTCCTCGGTGTCGGCCAATTCTGTCTCTACGGCGCATTAGGCACCAAAGGCCTCGAAGCCCTGCACCCTTATTGGCAACAAATCACCACCTTCCTCCAGACCCACTACAAACTCCTCCTCCTCACAGCCACCATGGCCCCCACCGCCTACCTGACCTTCCGACACACACGCCTCCTCCTCACAGACAAACTACTGCTGGTAACCATCATTTCCGGAGGTATTTTCCTCACGGCGAACATGATCTGACTTACGGTGCCAATTGAGATGAAGAACGATAGCTCAGGCTTGATACAGGCATCTGACATCTGGCATCTGGCATCTGGCATCTGGCATCTGGCATCTGGCATCTGGCATCTGGCACATATTGAAGCATCAGCTATTCAGCAAACCAATTTCCACGAGCTGGCAGCCTACTCAAACAGCAAGTCACCCTGATTACCGACAGGCCACAGGAAGAGATCATGAACGACATTGGCTGGTACAAGAACCACACCTACACCCGCAACAACATCAGCCTGTTCAAATACATCGAACTTGCCCTTCAGAACCCTCTGCCTCTCTCAAGGCTTATCTCTGGACCCAGCTTGCAGTGAGCGCCTATCAACTCCGGAGTTGGCTCAACCGGATCCACTGATGCTAGTGGTGGGTTACTCAGAGCAGCGGTACGAGCACCTATATGGGTGCCATCGGCCGGGACCATAACCTGTCGATCACCTACGACAATGCCATCCCCACCCTGCTCCACGGCATCGCCCCGGACCTTGACCGTGACCGGGTTCTACTGAAGTCCCAACTGGAGCAAAGCGGACTTATTTAGAGAGCCGCCATGCCAAAGCTGGCCTCCGCAATTACGATAGAGGATTACTAGGAGTACATCACAGACGAGCGCGCACTGGTTGCCTGGACAAAGGGAATAACTCTGAGTAAGCAGTGCCGTGAGTGCGTGGATTGCAAGGGGGATAAGTTGGTCCGCTATGGTGTTTGAGCCAGCTTCAGCCAAGCTTGCGTGATCAGCAGCTGCATTCACTGCGATTAAGAGATATTCCCTCCATATCCCCGAGGACCTACAGAAGGCTATCTCCCAGAGATCTCCGTGGTGCGGTGATATCTCGTTGCAGCGGTCCTCACCGAGAACCATTTCTTATGGCGCCACCTTCTGAGTTGTCCTCGTAACCTATAAGCTCCGCCAACACTCCCAAAGACCCCCGCTTAGCCCCGGTTTCAACCTAGCAACGCCATCTGAACGTAAATCTTTCAAACCAACGCGCATAAGAACGCAAAATTATTCCAGCCTTAGCAGACAGCTCGATTTCATTACGGATGACGCTGCTTCTTCGATATCAACCGCTGAGTGTCAGGCATGTGTGATCAACTCATTGAAGTTTCAGTTGCTCTGTTTGGTTGAGGGATTATTGGCAGTTCTGAGAGGTATATTTAGGCTTTTGCCGCTGGTTCCAAACGCAGAAAAGCCCCCGAGCGTTATGCATCGGGGGCTTTTGTGTGATTTTGTGTTCTGTGTGTTTTGAGGAGTTTTGTGCTTTATTCATGCCCGGCGGCGCCCTACTCTCCCGCGTCTTAAGACGAAGTACCATTGGCGCAGGGGCGTTTCACTTCCGAGTTCGGGATGGGATCGGGTGGGGGCGCCCCGCCATAGCCACCGGGCAGGAATAAGTCACATTATGAACTGGTCTGTTTTGTTTAGTTGAAGCTTTGTTTTTGGATTTAAGCTTTATGATTATAGCTTAATGGGAGTGATCAAGATCGATCGAGCTATTAGTAAGGCTCAGCTTCGGATGTTACCACCCTTCCACATGCCTCCTATCGACGTGGTGGTCTTCCACGGCTCTCAAGGGATATCTTGTTTTGAGGTTGGTTTCCCGCTTAGATGCCTTCAGCGGTTATCCATTCCGTACATAGCTACCCTGCAATGCGGCTGGCGCCACAACAGGTCCACCAGAGGTACGTCCATCCCGGTCCTCTCGTACTAGGGACAGATCCTCTCAAATTTCCTACACCCACGGCAGATAGGGACCGAACTGTCTCGCGACGTTCTGAACCCAGCTCACGTACCGCTTTAATTGGCGAACAGCCAAACCCTTGGGACCTGCTCCAGCCCCAGGATGCGATGAGCCGACATCGAGGTGCCAAACAATGCCGTCGATATGGACTCTTGGGCATCATCAGCCTGTTATCCCCGGCGTACCTTTTATCCGTTGAGCGATGGCCCTTCCACGAGGGACCACCGGATCACTATGACCGACTTTCGTCTCTGC